>JANMHD010000247.1:0-24640 GCA_031374985.1 Coleofasciculaceae cyanobacterium OTE_70_metabat_329
ATGAAAGAGTTCCTATTAGTATTACCAATATTATGCCTGCGGTAATTAATACTCCTTTCTATAACCATGCCCTAACAAAACTAGGAGTCCAGCCCACTGGTGTCCCTCCCTACTATCAGCCCCAGCTAGTTGCTAAAGCAATTTTACACGCCGCCGAGCATCCCACCCGTGATTTTATTGTGGGCGATGTAGGAAGATTTCTAGATTTATTGCAAAAGCTTTCCCCAACTTTAACGGATACCCTATTAAGTTTAATTGCGGTGGAAGGACAAAAAACTAATATTCCTAAATCTGCCAGTGATCCCAACAATTTGTTTGAGCCTATTGAAGGATACAACAAAACAAATGGAGACTTTGATAACAAAACAATTCCTAGTTTCTTAGATTGGTTTGATTTTCATCCTAGGGTTAAATGGGGAACTATTACGGGCTTAGGAATATTAGCTTTACTAACAAATTTTACAAACCATAAATAGGATAAACAAGAGGTAATAAAAATGGACTTACAATCAACTAATAATGAAGATATTAACTCCCCAGATAATCAATCTAAGAATCTTAGTGAAACTGAAAAATGGGGGTCTTTGCTGACAGGGGGAGCATTAGTTTTAGCAGGATTAAGTCAGCGTTCTTTAAGAGGGACTCTACTTGCGATCGCTGGAGGTGGATTAGCCTATCATGGAGCTACAGCAGAAAAAACTCTCCAAGATAAAGTCACAGAAGCAGCCGAAAAAGTTACAGAAAAAGTTACGGAAGCTACGGGATTAAATAAGCCAATTCGAGTAGAAAAAGCTTTGACAATTCAGAATAAATCTCCCGAAGAATTATATAATTTTTGGCACAATTTTGAGAATTTGCCTAGCTTTATGAAGCATCTAAAATCAGTAACTATACTTGATGCTACTCGATCGCACTGGATTGCTAATGCTCCCTTAGATAGCAGTATCGAGTGGGATACTGAAATTCTTACGGATCAAGAAAATCAGTTAATTGCTTGGACATCTTTAGAAGGGTCTCAGGTAGATAATTCTGGCTTTGTTCGATTTAAACCAGCCCCAGAAGGTCGGGGTACTGAAGTGAAAGTAGTGTTGGAATATAGCCCCCCCGGTGGTGGTTTATCGGCAGCGATCGCTAAGGTATTTGGTGAGGCACCAGAACAACAAATTGGTGATGATTTACGCCGCTTCAAAATGCTCATGGAAGCCGGAGAAATTGCCACTACTGAAGGTCAATCTTTCGGAAAAAGATAATAATTCTTTTAACAATTAAACAACAATTAAATAACACGTAAAAGGACTAAATACTATGAAAGCAGTTTGCTGGCAGGGTACTAATAATGTACAAGTAGAAAATGTACCAGACCCTAAAATTATCAATCCCCGTGATGCGATCGTCAAAATTACTACCACAGCAATTTGTGGCTCTGATCTCCATCTTTATAACGGCTTCAATCCTACTATGAAAAATGGCGATATCTTGGGTCATGAATTTATGGGTGAAGTGGTGGAATTAGGCAGTGCAGTTAAAAATGTCCAAGTAGGCGATCGGGTAGTTGTACCTTTTACAATCTCTTGCGGCTCTTGTTTCTTTTGTAATCGAAGTTTAACTTCCCTCTGTGATAACTCAAACTCCAATGCTTGGATGGCAGAAAAAATGATGGGCTATTCCCCCGCAGGTCTATTTGGTTATTCCCACCTCACAGGCGGTTATGCTGGGGGTCAGGCAGAATATGCACGGGTTCCCTTTGCTGACGTGGGTTTATTCAAAATTCCCGATGGTTTGTCCGATGAACAGGTGGTATTTTTGACGGATATTTTCCCTACGGGCTATATGGCGGCAGAAAATTGTCAAATTCAGCCCGGAGATACAGTGGCCATTTGGGGCTGTGGCCCTGTAGGACAGTTTGCGATTAGAAGTGCCTTGATGCTGGGGGCTGAACGGGTGATTGCTATCGATCGAGTTCCTGAACGGCTCCAGATGGCTCAAGTGGGCGGGGCAGAAATTCTGAACTATGAAGAAATTGAAGTGGGGGAAGCCTTGAAAGAAATGACAGGCGGCCGGGGTCCCGACTCTGTGATGGATGCGGTAGGGATGGAAGCTCATGGAATGGGTTTGGAGGGTTTCTATGATCAGGCGATGCAAGCTGTGAAGTTGGAAACCGATCGACCTAATGTCCTGCGGCAAGCGATCGTAGCCTGTCGCAAGGGTGGCACCGTCTCTGTTCCCGGCGTTTATACAGGGTTTGTAGATAAAATTCCTATGGGTGCTTTCATGAACAAAGGCCTAACCATGAAAACTGGTCAAACCCCTGTGCATAGATACCTACGCCCCCTATTGGAACATATCCAAAATGGTAGAATTGATCCTTCCTTTGTGATTACCCATACTTTGTCCTTAGACGAAGCACCCCGTGGCTACGAGATATTTAGCCACAAAAAGGAAAGCTGTATCAAAGTTATCCTGAAGCCGGGTCAAACCGCCTAGAGGGCATTTTTAGTATAGTCCTAGAATCTTTAGAAGCGTCACTTATAAAATCTAGAAGAAAAACACTCTAAATAGGAGTGAGGTTATTTTTTAACTTTTAGGGTGACGTTGACTCCTTCACTGGTCTGTTCTAGGACTAATAGAGGGGTAGGTTTGGCTTTTTGATCCCAACGAATCGTCACAATCCGCCCTTGAATGGTGGGCTGCCAAGTTTCATGCTCCTCGCTGGGACTCAGGAAAGTTTCTATACAGTCAATAATTTGGCTAATGGTTGCGGAAGTAGATTGGGTAGGGAGTTTCATCAGTTTAATTTGGATCCGAAACAGAACCCGCTTCACCCGTTTTCCTTCACTTTCGGTGTCATAAACTACATCAAATATTTCATCCACTTGGCGACCAGTGCTGGCAATTCCTACGGTAGCAGCAGCCGCGCCAGGGCGGAGGGCAATACTAATTAAGTCCTTAACTTTAATTTTAATCTGATTAACGATCGCAAAATGGAAGACCTCTTCATCCATGCGTAGTCGTAAATAATCTAGATTAAATTCTCGTGAGTGGACTAAATCGGGATTCCGTTCCATCTTATGGATGGTATTTAGTGCCAGCTTTAATTTCTTTTCTAGATCAGTTTTTTTGTACTGCTCCATCTTCATTTTTTTTGCCATGCCATCTAGTTGGAGTTTGCCATAGACAGCTAATCCAATCGACAAGGCTAATAAACCAGCAGAAGAAAACATCCAAATCTGTCCAGTATTATTGACGGGGGATACTGGAGCTTGGGCAATTATGGGTTGAATAATCAAAGGACTAGACATAAGTAGGGGTTGGACTAGGCAAAACTTTCCCAAAATCTGAAACATACTGCAATAACAGCAGTGCCACCCTATAATTTACAGTTTTTGTAGAATGCTAGATACTATCCCCAATACTCTACCCTATTTTTGGACAATCCAATATAGCTAAGAATACCTAAAATTATCCATTAATTTCCATGACGGACAGGCTGATAGTGATAGTTTTGATAGTAGGTATAGGTATCAAATAATCCCCCTACTAAACTACAGGTAATCCCGATAATGCATAAACCATCCATTGCCCGACCACTGCCAAAGATTTTTAAGAAAATCAACATTTGTTGCAAAGTAATTTGGGCGATCAAGGCCACTCCTGGAAAATGACTGGTAATAGACAAACCAGCTAAACCTATCCCTAGAATAGCTACAGGAACTGTAAAGCTGATCAACATAGTCAGTAATAAAGAACGGACATAGTTAGGAAGTCTGTACATAAGTAAAATATCCTAGAAAGGGGATTAAATTAACTACCTTTTAACATAAGAGGCATTTGCCAGAATTAATAGACTTTGTGAGAATTCTTAAATAATGCTTAAGAAACTTGGCAATTATTCGTTATTTTTCTTAACCAAATCGCTACAAATCTTATGAAACCAGCTTTCTTTTTAGCTCTGTTATTTTTATTTTTCCTCCCCATATTTTTTATGTTCACCTTGGGGCAGGTGCCAGAAACCCCAGCCCAAGCCCCTTTAATACAAAATACGGGAACTGGATTGAGAGATTTGGCTCAAAAACGGGGGATGCAGATTGGGGCAGCCGTCACCATTAATCCTTTGCGTAATGATCCCGCCTATCAACAGACATTAGCTAAGGAATTTAATGTTTTAGTTCCAGAGAATGCTATGAAGTTTGAAAATATCCATCCCCAAAAAAATGTTTTTAATTTCCAAGAGTTAGATGAAATGTTAGCTTTTAGTAAGGCTCATCAGATGGAACTTCGTCTCCATCCCTTAGTGTGGGATGAGCAGTTACCCGGTTGGTTAGTCCGGGGAGATTTTAGTCGAGAAGAATTAATGGCAGTATTAAAGCAACATATCCAAGCGATCGTCCACCGCTACCGGGGTAAAGTGAAATATATAGATGTGGTCAATGAAGGTATTGCTAGAGATGGTACGCTGCGGGATACCCTCTGGCTGCGGGGAATTGGCCCGGAATACATCGATTTAGCTTTTATTTGGGCCCACGAAGCAGATCCAGAAGCAAAGTTGATTTTTAATGAATTTAGTGCCGAAGAAGTTGGGATAAAATCTAATACGGTTTATGAATTGGTGGAGGGATTGCAACAACGAGGTGTGCCAATTCATGGGGTGGGGCTGCAAATGCACAAGGCGCTGAATAATAAACCGAATGTATCTGAAATAGCCAAGAATGTTGCTCGGTTGGGGAAGTTGGGCTTAGAAGTGCAAATTACAGAAATGGATATTGCCATTACCGATCAACCGGGGGGCGACCTACAAACCCAACTCCAAGAACAGGCAAAAATTTACGGCGAATCTGTGCAAATGTGTGTGGCAGCAAAGAATTGCACGGCGATCGTCTTTTGGGGTTTTAGCGATCGCTATACTTGGATGACTTCCTTGATTGGACAAGGCGGCAACCCCCTAATTTTCGATGAATTTTTCCGCCCCAAGCCCGCCTATGCAGCAGTGAAAGAGGCCTTAAAGTAAAGGAGGTAAAGGAGGTACAGGGAGGTAGAGAATAAGAAGAATGCAGTAGTACAGTTAGAAGTCCCTGAAAATAGAAATCCCTGAAAAAGTTAGTCAATAGAAATAATACGAAGTAGTAGGAGCAATAAAAAATTCCTAAAATTCTGTACTTTCTGTACCTTCTTTACCTTCTTTACCTCCCTCTACCTCCTTCCTCAATTCTTTGTGTCACTAAAATTAATCTCGTCACTTAACTGCCGAATTAAATTACCGATATCGGGATCATTGTCCCGTAGTTGAGCAACTTTTTCACAACTATACATCACAGTAGTATGGTCTTTGCCACCAAAGGCCTCGCCAATTCTGGGTAAACTTAGATCCGTATGCTGCCGCATTAGGTACATCCCTACCTGTCTAGCCCAGCTAATTTCTCGGCGGCGGGAGTTGCTGCGGAGTTCTTCGAGGGAAATATTAAAAGTAGCAGTAATGGCATTAATTACAGTTTCGGGAGTGGTGGCAATGCGATCAATCGATGGGTTGAGGATTGGCGCAATGCTATCTACATTCATGGGCATCCCAGAAATGGAAACGTAGGCCACCGCCCGGATCAAGGCTCCTTCTAGCTCCCGGATATTAGAGGTATAGTTAGTAGCAATGTATTCAATCACTTCCCTAGGCAAACGCATATTTTCGTACTCGGCTTTTTTCTGGAGAATGGCCATTCTAGTTTCTAAGTCTGGAGCTTGAATATCGGCAATCAAACCCATAGAAAAACGGGAACATAGGCGTTCTTGCAAGCGGGGGATACGGCTAGGGGGGCGATCGGAAGCTAGGACAATTTGTTTACCTGCCTCGTGGAGGGTATTAAAGGTATGAAAAAATTCTTCTTGAGTATATTCTTTGCCCTCAATAAATTGAATATCATCTACTAAAATTAGATCAGCCGCTCGGTAATGTTCTCGAAATTTTTGCATACTATCTTTACGGATAGCAGCTATTAAATCATTAGTAAATTGTTCTGTAGAAACATAGAAAATTTTGGTATCGGGGGAAATTTCTAGACGATAGTGACCGATCGCCTGCATCAGATGCGTTTTGCCTAAACCTACCCCTCCACAAAGAAATAAAGGATTAAATTCCCGACCCGGAGACTCCGCCACCGCTAGGGATGCTGCATGAGCCATCCGATTATTTGCCCCCACCACAAATCGAGAAAATACATATTTAGAGTTTAATTTAGTTGCCTTGGGGTGTTGCTGTTGAGTATTATTTTCAATAATTGGGTTGGCAGAACTAAGCCAATTAGCATCATTAACTATCTCAGAGGAACCCTCATGATCAGCTACGGTAAAACGAATTTCTAAAGACTTACCAGTAACATCTTTTACTACCCCAGAGATGGTTTTTAGGTAATGTTTCTGGAGCCAATTTTTGGCAAAAGGATTGGGGGTACGAATTACCAAATATTTTTCATCTAAACTTTCAGCACTAGCCGTCCTAATCCATGTTTCAAAGGTAGGTTGACTAAGCTGTAATTGTAGTCGATTAGATACTTGTTGCCACAATTGCTCTGGAGAAATATCGGTCATTTTTCTGGCTAGGGGATTTCTGCTAGAATAGGCTATTAAATATAGCACCTTTTTCTCAGCCCATGCCTAAGAAATTAGAAATTGTTCAATTAGGAAATCCAATTCTCCGAGAAACTGCTGCTGCCGTTGAGTCTTGGTCAGATAAATCTCTACAAAGATTAATTAAAGAATTAATTCGAACTACAGTCAAGCATAAGGGTGTAGGTATTGCTGCTCCCCAGGTCTCTAGGTCTGTGCGTCTGATGATTATTGCTTCCCATCCTACGCCCCGCTATCCTAAAGCCCCCCAGATGGAGCCAACGGCGATGATTAATCCCCACTTGATCACCCACGGGTTAGAAATAGAGAAATCTTGGGAAGGTTGTTTGAGTATACCGGGAATCCGGGGTTTAGTCCCCCGGTACAAAAATATTGCAGTGGAATATACAGATATTCAAGGTAAAACCTGCCATCAAGAATTAACAGATTTTGTAGCACGAATTTTTCAACATGAGTATGATCATCTTCAAGGGATTGTATTTCTCGATCGAGTGGAAAGTACCCACGAGATGATTACGGAACTAGAGTACCAAAAATTATTTAGTTAATGGGGAAGAAAATGAAATCTGCCAATAATCCACCGGAATTAATTAGACAAATTAAAAATCTTAAAATCTCTTTATTCCTAGCTCCAGCTTTTGAGCAAAAACCCTTAGAAATTTTCTACGGAACTGAAGGATTTTTACGACGGCGAGTTGTTCAAACTATCTATCCTTTATTACCACCAAAAGTAGGCGCAGACCTCCAAGATACTTCTTTTTTAGCTGAGGAATCTTTGCAGGAATTAGCAACTATCAAAGTAGAGGAAGTTAGCGATCGAGAGCTACAATCTCCTCGGCTTCTAATTAGTTTAACTTTTATTGGTTTTAGTGGCTTATTAATTAGCTTTTTACTGCTTTACCTTAGTACAACTCACCCTCATTTATCTCTTAAGCAACAAATAGGTTATTACTGGTATCAATATATTTTTTCAGTTTGTTTAGGAGTGACAGGATTACTGCTACTGGGGCGGGAAGTAATCCGGCAAGATCAGGATTAATCTTCATCTAAATATTTTGCAGTTAGAGTAAGTAATATTGATTCTTTTTATAGTTGATTAATGAGGCTTTTGGGTTTGAACTACTTGAAGACTACCGCCAGCGTAGAGCTTGTTAAGGGTAATTAGAAATCCAGATTTTTTGATTAAATCCTCTAGATTAGAATTAATTAATTGCCAAGCAGTTTCGGTTTCAAAGAGCCAGAGAAATAACCATAAACCGGGAAGAAAAAGAGGGTTAGTGGCTTGATGGAAATCTGCCAAAATAAATTTACCACCGGGCTTGAGGATGCGATTGACCTCTTGCAAAATTGTCTGTAGTTGCTCTGGGGACATTTCATGGAGGGCAGCACTGGTATGAACTAAATCAAAAGATTGGTCAGCAAAGGGCATATCCTCTGCTAATCCTTCCACATACTTTGCTTGGGGAACATGGTGGGCAGCCCTAGCCAGGGATACTGGAGAAACATCTAACCCCGTTACATCTTGAGAATGCTCTACCAGAAATTTGGTGGATTGACCACTGCCACAACAGAGATCAAGAATTTTACTATCTTTGGCGATCGTCAAACCTTGCAAGGGTAGCCGACGAAATTTTGCCTCACCCCCAAGGGGCAGAGTCGCAATACGAGAGAAAGTATCGTAAAGCCATTGATATTTATAGCTGAGGGGACGGAGGAAGGTGGCCAAAATTGTTAGGGATTATAGGGATAATTAGGCTTCGACTCCGCTCAGCCTCCAGTCTAAGTTGACTCCGCTCAGACTCTAGTTTAGGAGGCTTTACGATGGATGATTGCAGTTGAAGCCATGAACTTGTTGCATAAATTGGCTTAATTTAGCTGCGTCTAATTTACCATCGGTGCGAACACTGCTACACAGGTCTAAGCCAAAAGGTTGAACTTGAGCGATCGCCTGTTGGACATTCCTAAAGTTTAACCCACCCGCCAAGAATAGGGGAACAGAAATTGCCGCCCGAATTTGCTGACTAATGCTCCAGTCATGGATTCGCCCCGTGCCGCCTAGTTCTTTGGTAGGGAGAGATTGATTACCAGAATCAAGGAGAATGGCATCTACTTGGGTACTAATATCTAGGGACTCGGCGATCGATTCTTGGCCTGTGACATGAATAACTTGGACTATTTTAATGCCCGGCAGGGCTTGATGTAAATCTTGGTAAGTACCAGTAGTGAGGCGATCGCAGAGTTGGATGGTATTGGTACGGCAGTAATGGTGTTGCTGGATAATTTCTTCTACACTTTGCTTACTAGTCAACAAAAAAGTTGCTACACCGGGAGGCACGAAATCTGTAATTTCCCTAATTAACTGCTCCTCGATCACCCCAGGCCCAGAAGGCATGGCGGAAACTAATCCCAAAGCCGCCGCCCCGTGGGCGATCGCTAACTTTGCTTCCTCTGGGCTACTAATACAACAAATTTTCACTCTTGGGGTTTGCATATTAACCCTTCTTTGCCTGTAGTTCTTGATCTTTAATTTCTAGTAATTGAGGAACCGTGACAAACTCGTAGCCCTGTTTTTTCAATTCCCGAATAATTCCCGGCAGGGCCGCAATAGTCCGGGAGCGATCGCCCCCGCCATCATGAAGTAAAACTATCCTCCCAGGACGAGCATTTTTCAGGACATTATTAGTAATGGTTTGAGCAGGAGACGATCGCCAGTCTAAAGAATCATTAGACCACATGATCACCGTCCCTTTTTGACTCTGGATATAGGCAGCTAGACCATTATTCAGTATCCCCCCCGGGGGACGAAACAGGGTAGTTCTAATCCCAGAAACTTGATACAGTAGCTCACTAGTGCGTTGAATCTCCTCAGCAGCAGTAGTGGGGGAATAATTGCCATAGCGATGATTCCAAGTATGATTTCCCACCGCATGTCCCTCTGCCACTACCTGCTTGACTACTTGAGGATAAGCCTGAATATGCTTCCCCACCATAAAAAAGGTTGCTTGGATTTGACTTGCTTTAAGAATATCTAAAATCTGAGGCGTATTATTCCAAGGGCCATCATCAAAAGTCAGGGCAATTACCTTACGATTGGTCGCAACACTATTAACTATCTTGCCTTTAAACTGGAGTGGGGCAGTGAAATTCACCCCTTCTTGAATAATTTTTGTCTGTTGTTTTAAGGATAAATTTAGCTGCTGCAACGCTTGGACTGGCTGAAAAGTTGTTAGTTTCCCTAAGGACGGAGCTAGGATAGGTTTCGAGGTTAAAAAAGGCGGAGATTGCTGGGGCAGCATTGGAGTTCTGCCTGAGGGCGATGGTTTTTCTCCTACCAAAATCCCGGCGATCGAGCCGACAGCAGCAGCGGTTAGATAAATCAAATTTCGGTGCTGATGAAAAACATTTCTATTATAAGTATGCGTTGTCTTATAAGTATGCTTTGCCTTATAAGTATGCTTTGTCTTAAAAGCAGCTTGTTTCATGATAGCTCAAGGAATTAACAGATTGCCCCTAAGCATACAGCACTTTGTAGGTAAATATAGCTTGTAACTATTTCAAGCCATAGCGTAATTTATCCAGCATTTCCTGAGATTTCAAATCTAGGGAATTAACTAAAAATCTCCCTCTAGGACTCCGATCGCGGTGGTGCCGATCGCGCGATCGAGTCTGAGCATCTACCACCGTACTTTTAAGTTGTAAAGCAGAAATACATTCTGCCCCATAGCCCACCACCGTTAGCTTCTGGGCATGATCTGAAGTAGCCACAATTAAGCGGCGACGGCGGCGATCGCTCACATAGCGAAAGTTAGCACAAAATTTTTCAATAAAAGTATCTGCTGTTTGCCCAAATTCTGTATAACACACCGCTAGATCCTTGGTGTGATCCTCGCAATAACCCGGCGTATCTCGACCGTAGGCATCAAATACCACCTTAGTTTGATACCCGGCAAAAGCACTAAAGCTAATCAGGGTTTCTATGAGTTCTCTCCTTGCGGTTTCCATGTCATGGCGAGCCAGAGTTTCTTGTAGACAATGCCAAGCACCAATGACGTTATAGCCATCAATCAGTAGTACAGCATGGGGTGAGGGCGGTGACATAGTTTTGGGAGTAGGTAGGAAAAATTTTTAGGGGAATTTTTTGCAGATTAAGTCTAGTATTATTTTAGATAAATTATGGGTATTCTTACTAATAAAAGCAAGATATCTAACTCCAAATAGAAAAAATATCTAGGACTTGTTCTACATTTTTCTAATATTGACCACATAGTTAATAATCCGGTCAACACCTAAAACTAAAAGTAAAAAGCATTAATCCCAGTATGAGCCAAGATATGAGCCAAAATCGATCGATTCTCCCAGCTTTGTATACCAGTATTACTAGCCAAAACCCTAGGAGAAATTCTACCAAACAACGTAAAATCGGTATTTTTGATAGTGGTGTCGGGGGAATTACTGTCCTGAGAGAAATTTATCGCCAACTTCCCCAAGAATCTATTATTTATTTTGGCGATACGGCTAGACTGCCCTACGGGAATCGATCGGCTACTGAGATTATCCAGTTTATGCGGGAGATTATCACTTGGTTTGAAGAACAAGATGTGAAGATGGTGGTGACAGCTTGTAATACCAGTGATGCCTTGGCTCTAGAGACTATCCGCCGGGAATTTTCTGTGCCGATTTTGGGATTAATTCTGCCGGGGGCAAGAGCAGCAGTGAAACAGGGACGAAGAATTGGAGTGATGGCGACTCCGGCTACAGCCCAGAGCAATGCTTACCGCCGAGCTATTCAAGAAGTTGATCCTACTTGTCAAGTGTGGCAGGTGGGTTGCCCGGAATTTGTCCCCTTGATTGAGCAAAACCGTGCCCAAGATCCCTACACCAGAGAAGTGGCAGAGCAGTATTTACACCCTTTATTGCTCCAACAAATTGATACCTTAGTCTATGGTTGTACCCATTATCCCCATCTCGATCGAGTATTGCGATCGCTCCTCCCCAGCAACGTAAAACTAGTAGACCCTGCCGTCCATGTAGCTAAGGCGGCGGCCCAAGAGCTAGAACTATTAGGCCAAACTAGCCTTACTGCCCCTGTAGCCACTCGTTTTTGTGTAAGTGGTTCCCCAGAGCAATTTACGAAGGTGGCTAAACAATGGCTGGGCTGTACTCCTAAAGTAGAGAAAATCTATCTTCATAGTTCCTTTGTCCCTTTAGATTCTAGGGAATATTGATCGCTTTCATAGCTAATATAGTAGGTAAGATTTAGGTATTGGGAGATGGGGAGATTTTTATGGTCAAGTCAGACGATCAAACTACGGTGAGGAGCAATGGCTCTATGATGGCGCAACTAAAAACTCTAAAACAAGAAGATGAAACTCTGTACAATATTTTAGCTGTGGATGTGTGGGCTTTGGCAAAAACTATGGATGAGTTTCAACCGGGATTCTGGACAGAGTTTATGAAAAACCGAGAAAAAGCTATGAAACGATTTATTGCAGAAGTAATTAAAAATAAACCCGCCTCCGATAGTCATAAACGCCCCCCATTTTTACGTTAATTTAGTTTATCTCGTATATATCTAAGGAATAATGATTGAAGGGGAAATGGTCTTTATACTAAAGTTAGATCGAATATAGTTCTCTATAAAAAGGGATGAGCCAATCAATTTATCTAGATTCATGAATGAAGATGCCAGTACTAGATTTATAAGTAGAGATGTCAGTTTTTATACCAAGGAACAGGAAAAAATCCAAGAATTGCAGCGATCGCTAGACCAGCTACAACAATCGGAACTGCGGTTTAAGCAATTGTTCAATCAGTCTGCTGATGCTATTTTATTACTTGGTAGTCAGGGCTTTCTTGATTGTAATCAATCAGCATTAGATCTATTTGGCTATAGCTATACAGAGCAGCTTTGTGCGATTCATCCCTCGCAAATTTCTCCAGAAGTCCAAGCCGATGGCCAATCTTCTTTTGACAAGGCTAATGCGATGATTGCGATCGCCCAATCTAGGGGCAGCCACCAGTTTGAGTGGCTCCACCGGAAGTTTAATGGTGAAAACTTTTGGGCAGAGGTTACTTTAACCCTGATTCCCTACGACGGTGAACAAATTTTACACAGCGTAGTTAGAGATATTAGCGCTCGCAAACAAACCTTAATAGAGCTAGAAAAATTTCAAACAAAACTAACGTTTCTGATGCAAAGCACTCCCCTGGGGGTGATTGAATTGAATCCAGAGTTTGCCATAGTAGACTGGAACCCAGCGGCCGAGAAAATATTTGGTTACAGTGCTAGGGAAATGCTCTATCAATCTATTTCAAGAATTGTTCCTGAGCAGCATCGACACAAAGTTAATGATATATTACAATCTCTCCTAGATCGAGGGGTTGGAAGTTATAGCATTGAGGAGAATATTACTAAGGATGGAAGATTAATTATCAGTGAATGGATTGATACGCCCCTCCTTGATGAACAAGGTAATACTATCGGTATTTATTCTATGGTGCATGATATTACCGATCGCAAACGCAATGAACTCGCTATTAAACAGAAATCCCAAGAACTAGAACAAGCTCTACAAACTGTACAACAGGCGCAATTACAAATTATCCAGAGTGAAAAAATGTCTGCCCTCGGAAATCTGGTGACCGGGGTTGCCCACGAGATTAATAATCCCCTAGGCTTTATTGATGGCAATCTTAGTCAATCTACCATCGCCCTTAAAGACGTTCTTGATTGTTTGCAACTTTACCAAAAACATTTTCCCCAGCCGGGGGCAGAGATTACTGCCAAGATTGAGGAAGTTGAACTAGAGTATCTGGTGGAAGATATTCCTAAAATGTTGGAGTCTATGCAGATAGGTTGCGATCGCATCAAAGCCATTAGTGCATCTCTACGAGTTTTCTCCCGGGCTGATCAAGAAGTAAAAGTCCCGGCAGATATTCATGCGGGGATTGATAGTACCCTGATGATCCTGCAACACCGCCTTAAGGCTGGGAATAACCGTCCAGCAATTCAAGTTATCCGTAAGTATGCAGAAATTCCTCCTGTAACTTGTTTTCTAGGGCAACTTAATCAAGTATTTATGAATATTTTTGCCAATGCGATCGATGTTTTTGATACAGCAGCTGCCCATAGCACTTTTAAGGAATTAGAAATAAATCCCCAACAGATTATAATCACCACAGAATTAATGCTGGCTCAAAAGCTAGTCATAATTAAAATCAAGGACAATGGCCCGGGGATGTCAGAGGAGGTAAAAACTAGAATTTTTGATCACCTATTCACTACCAAAGGTGTAGGAGTCGGTACAGGTTTAGGGCTGGCCATCGCTTGGCAAATTATTGTTGATAAGCACCAAGGAACCCTGGATGTAATTTCTACTCCCAGCCAAGGGGCAGAGTTTGTTATCACACTCCCCCTAACTAGCATCAGCGAACCTACCAATTAGCGATCGCCTCTTTGATAATTCCCCGAGCATCCACCAAGGATTTTTTCCGTGTTTCCTCTCCCATATTTAAGCCATCAGCAGTAATAAAAGTTACATCCGTAACCCCCATAAACCCAAAGATAGTTCTCAGGTAAGGCTCATGGAAGTTGTAAGCAGCAGCCGGGGTTCCATCTCTAAAAATTCCCCCTTGGGAAGTAATAATTAGGAGTTTTTTACCTGTCACTAATCCTTCAAAGCCATTAGCCCCCACTGCAAAGGTTTTCCCTGCTCTGACAATTTGGTCAATATAAGCCTTGAAAACTGCGGGAATATTCAAGTTGTACATAGGAACTGCAAATACGTAGCGATCGACAGCCAAAAACTCCTCTACTAGGCTATCGGAGAGGCTAATAGCCGTTTTAAGCTCTGGAGAATGATCCGCAGGGGAACTAAAAGCAGCAGCAATCCAATTTTCATCTACATAAGGCAAGGGGTTATGCCCTAAATCTCGATAGGTGACAGTATCACCAGGATGGGCAGCTTGCCAGCCAGTAATAAATTCTTGACCAAGGGTGCGAGAGATAGAGCGATCGCCACGGGAACTAGCATCAATATGGAGAATTTGGGACATAGGATTCTTTACCTGTTAGAGCTTAGTAGTAGATTGGTAATTTAATTAGTACCGACCACCTGCAAAATCTATTGCGGAAAAAAGATTGCCAAGTGATAGACTACATACTAATAGTAAGTAGTTTCTAAAGTAAAGTAGTTACCATAAAGTAAGTTACATGCTATAAAGTATATATTACTAAATTTCTCTACAATCATGCCCCCTTGTGAAAATAATCAGCCCTGCCCCGTCAGTATTTTAGTTTCTTTGCTATCAGGTCCTTGGACTTTGTATATTCTCTGGGTGCTAGGTAGTAAAAAATCTATGAGGTTTGGAGCATTAAGCCGAGAGATTCAGGGGATATCTACCAAAGTCCTGACAGAAAGGTTACGGATGCTAGAAACCGAAGGCATCATTTACCGAGAATACAAAGCCACTATTCCCCCTCAAGTTACCTACGGATTAACCAGCCGGGGTCAAGAGCTTATGGGAGTAATTGAACAAATTGATGCGATCGCTCAGCGCTGGTACGGTCAGCCCCCAAAAGATTCAGTAGGCTAAAGAGAGTAAAGCTTTTCCTAATAGCCCAGGAGAGATTCTGAAGCCAAAATTGTTACTTACTTACATATTTTTGAATCATCCGCAGAATGTCATCTTGAGTAAAAGGCTTACTTAAGAAATCTTTTGCCCCTACTAATTTGGCACGAGTCCGATTGATCACTCCATCCATAGAAGTCATGATAATAATTGGGACATCTTTAAAAGTTTCACTATTACGCAGGAACTGACAAAGGTTATAGCCATTAGTATCTGGCATGATCAGGTCAATAAAAATTAAGTCTGGAATATCTTCACTGAGGGTGACAATCCCCATTAAAGGATTTTGAACATAGAGGAGACGATAACCTGAAGAACTCAAAAATTCCTCCAGTATCTTACCTACGGTAGGACTATCATCGATACAGGCAATTAAGGGTTGGTAGTCCGGTTCCTTGATCTCTTCTGAGGTTGGCGGCGGAGGGGCTTGAGGCAAGGTAGCCAAAGTTAAATCTGCCACTGTATCTATTTTGATCTCCCCCTTTTGCACCAAATAGTGCAGGTGACGGCTAACCACCGTTAGGGGCTGCTTGGTAATAATTACTAAATCCCAAATAGTATTTTGCCCGTCTAGAAAAGCAACTAAGTTTAGAGAGCTTTCAGAAGCAAAACGTTGCTGTAAGTTACTAGATTTGATACTGGGAGCCATCTCTGGGAATATATAGCTCAATCCCATCTGCTGTAACTGATAATAAAGCTGATAGACACTTTTGAGAGTTTGCCGGACTTCTTCAGCAGATAAACCTAAATATGGGGAGACATTAAGGGAGTTATACTCCATCGGTTTCCAGCCGATCGTCAAGTTAGAGGATTTAATTAAGGGAAAAAGACACTCTTCCAGACTTTCCTTGAGAATGGACTTAGCTTGACTAGAAGTTAATTGTTCTTGGGTGGAAGCACGATAGAGAGTTTGATACTCCCAGCAGCGATCGTTAGGAATAATAAGATCGACCGCATTCACTTCTGGACACTGATGTTTTACACATCTGAGCCAACGTCGAATCCGATGGGTCTCTCTGACGGCATAGAGCAGAAACCCACCAGCAAAATAAAACTTCCATCTTTGGGTATCATCAGTCAGAGTCAGCTCGCCAGTTAATTTCCGGCGGCACAAAGCACCCAAATATCGTGCTACCCTTGCTAATTCTGAAACTTGAGATTTCACACTTTCCAAAAAGTAGACATCACCTTGATACTAGCTGCCAACTTGATAATTGACGCAAACATTGTTCTAAAGTAGATATTAATAAACTTTTTAACTCATCACCTGTTCAAAATCTATGCTGGAATTGCAAGACATTAAACGGAAAGTAGACACCCTGTCACAACGCCTGGGGAAAGCCCAGGACTATCTTTGACCTCCCGGCCTTAACTGCTAAAATTCAAGACTTAGAACAATTAGCCGCCCAGCCAGAACTCTGGACAGACCAAACTAATGCTCAGCAGACGCTACAAGAATTAAATAATCTTAAGTTTAGCATTGATCAGTATTATCACTGGCAATCTTGTCTAGAGGATGCTGTAGCAGTGGTAGAACTATTGGAACTAGAACAGGATCAGACACTCCTAGAGGAGGCAGCAGAGAATCTCTGGGGTTTGGGGCAAGAGCTCGATCGCTGGGAACTCCAACAACTCCTCTCTGGAACCTACGATACCAAAGGAGCTATCCTCACCATCAATGCGGGAGCCGGGGGAACCGATGCCCAAGACTGGGCAGAAATCCTGCTGAGAATGTACCGTCGCTGGGCAGAAAAACAGGGCTATAAGGTTCAGTTGACAGAAATTTCTGAGGGAGATGAAGCGGGAATTAAATCTGCCACCCTAGAAATATCTGGGCGCTATGCCTACGGTTATCTCAAGGGCGAAAAAGGCACCCATCGCCTAGTGCGGATATCTCCTTTTAATGCCAATGATAAGCGCCAGACTAGCTTTGCTGGAGTAGAGATCATGCCGGAAGTTGACTATTCGGTGCATCTGGATATTCCTGACCAAGATTTAGAGATCACCACTTCTAGAGCGGGGGGCAAGGGGGGACAGAATGTCAACAAGGTAGAAACTGCCGTGCGGATTACCCATCTACCCACAGGCATTGCGGTGCGCTGTACGGAGGAGCGTAGTCAATTACAAAATAAAGAAAAAGCTCTAGTTATTCTCAAGGCAAAGTTATTAATTATTGCCCAAGAACAAAAGGCGCAGGAAATTGCCGAAATTCGGGGAGATATGGTAGAGGCAGCCTGGGGCACCCAGATCCGCAACTATGTGCTTCATCCCTACCAGATGGTCAAGGATTTGCGGACAGCGGTAGAAACTACGGCGGTGATGGATGTTTTAGACGGAGAATTAGATGAATTTATTGAGGCCTACCTAAGGCAGACAACTTAAGGTTTGATCCCCCCTAGCCCCCCTTACAAAGCTACGGCATCAAGGTTTTAGGCTATTACTAGACAAGATAAAATCTCTACAACTCAACTTAGAACGTCTTTATCTAATTTATGTTGATGGAGGCTACAAGGGGATAGAGTTAGTCAAGTGGGTGATGGACACTTTTGGTTGGATTTTAGAGCAGGTATTGCGTCCAGTAGAAAGGAAGGATTTTACTCCTTTACCCAAAAGATGGGTAGTTGAGAGAACCTTCGGTTGGTTTTATTGGTATCGTCGTTTGAGTCGAGATGATGAGTGTTCTACCCACAGTGCTGAGTGCTTGGATTTATCTAGCTTCTATTCGCCTTTTACTCAGGCGTTTAGCCTCTGAAAATATACTTTTCAGACATCTTCTAAAAGATATAATGGAATACCCTTCTATGGCTAAGATTATGTATGCCTAAGATTAATTTACGATCGCGTCTATTTTTATCCCATTTATTAGTATTAATAGTCGGAGTTAGTAGCTTAGTCATTATTGGCAAACTATCTTCTCCCCGCTATTTTGTTCTCTATTTAGAAGAGTTACAAGCCCGGAATTTTACCATTAGCTATCCTGTGCGTACCTACCTGATCGATGGTTTTGAAGCAGCTTGGAACCATAGCACCTTCTGGGCAGTAATTACTGGGGGAAGCACCGCTGGGGCTTTGAGCTACTGGATGTCTCAACGGATTATCAAGAGCCTGACCCAAATGGAAAAAATTACCCAGCGTTTTGCGGCGGGAGACCTAGCTGAACGCCTCCCAGCTAGTGAAATTCCAGAGATTAATCGCCTTAGTGCTAGTTTTAATCGGATGGCGGCTAGTCTGGCCGGGGTGGAGGAGCGGCGCCGGGAAATTATTGGAGATCTTACCCATGAGTTACGGACTCCCTTAACTATAGTCCAAGGCTATCTTGAAGAACTAGCTGAGGATAAGATTGCCCCCAGTCCGGAAATTTATACGAGGTTGATGCGGGAGACAAAAAGATTGCAGCGTCTAGTGAATGATGTGCAGGAACTATCTAAGGCAGAGGCTGGTTATTTACCAATTAATCTCCAGCCGGTGCAGGTGTATCCCCTATTAAATTCTTTGGTAGAGCGGTTTCAGGATCAACTTATCAGCGCAGAACCCGCAATTATCTTAGATTGTAGCCCCCATCTACCACCCGTTTTGGCAGATATCGATCGCCTAGAACAGGTCTTAGTAAATCTCTTAGGGAATGCCCTCAACTATACCAATTCTGGCAGTATTACCCTCCAAGTGGGTCTAGAAAATCGCTGGATGGATTTTGCCGTTGTAGATACGGGTTTAGGAATTGCCCCAGAGGAATTGCCCTATATATTTGATCGCTTCTGGCGGGGAACTAAAGCTGTGGAACTCAACCATCGGGGTACAGGGATTGGTCTAGCGATCTGTCGCCGCTTAGTGGAACTCCAAGGAGGAGAGCTAAAAGTTACAAGCCAGCTAGGTAAAGGCAGCACCTTTTGGTTTTCCTTACCTCTTTCTTAGACAGCATAAAACAGCGATCACTATTAATTGGCTGATCGCTGTAAATTTATTTTCAAAGACTAATTTAGAATTGCCCTAGAATCTTTCTAATTGTGCCAACGTTTTTTGCGGCGAGCTTCTTCTTTACGCTTGCGCTTTTCTAGAGGAGTTTCAAAGTGGCGGTGTCTGCGAACTTCTGTGAGGATACCAGCCTTAGAGACTTGACGCTTGAAGCGACGTAGGGCTGAATCAATGCCCTCATTTTGACCAACAACTACTTGAGTCATTCTTTGTACTTTTACCTATTAATAATTAATTTACAGTGCATAAATATTGACTTTTGCTAGTTTAGCACGGAGTCAGTGTCTTTTTGATAGAACTTCCCCAAATGCGGCATATTCTGTAGAGTCACAAGGCTTTGCGCCCTCTTTTTTCTTATTACGCCCTCCTCTTATCAAATATTTCCCTAATCCTAGAAAGTCCACTGGAGGGGGTTTTGGTCTAGATGATCCGTGACTGTCCGCCCGATCGCTTCTATCTTTCCCAAGTCCTCTGAGCTAATTTGGATTTCTCCTGCTTGAACATTTTCTTGGGCTTGCTGGGGCGACCTTGCACCGACTATGGCGTGGGTTTGGGGATGGGAGATCAACCAAGCAAGGGCAAGTTGACCTAGGGTGCAATTATACTTAGTAGCGATCGGGCGTAACTCTTCTAAAGCCTGCTGGACTCGTTGGTAATTATCCGGTTCTAGTAAGCGGTGGCTACTCCGATGATCCCCAGGGGCAAACTGATGATTTGCCGCAAACTTACCCGTAAGTAAGCCCTGAGCTAGGGACGAGTAAGCTAGGATCGAAATATTTTCCGCTAGACAATAATCTTGAACTGCTGCTGCCGCCGATCGCCAGAATAGAGAATAAGGAGGCTGGATACTCTCAATCTGGCCATACTGACAAGCCTCTTGGAGTTGACTCAGAGAAAAGTTAGACACCCCGATCGCCCGAATCTTTCCCTGTTCTTTGAGCAAATTTAATGCCCTCATGGTTTCTTCTAGAGGAACAATTTCACTCTTAAAAGCCCCACTAGGCCAATGGATTTGATAAAGATCAATATAATCTGTCTGTAAATTTTGGAGCGATCGCTCACAGGCTGTAATTACCTGGTCAAATTTTAGATGGTTAGGAAATACCTTGGTGGCATAAATTAATTGTTGCCGCAAATTTCCCACAGCAGCACTAACAATCCGTTCTGAATGACCATCCCCATAAATTTCCGCCGTATCGATCATATTTACCCCCCCTTCGATCGCCCCTCGAATTGCCGCAATGCTCTCTTCATCCTCAATTCCTACCCAGTTGCGTTTTCCTGCCTGCCAAGTTCCCATGACAATGTTGGTAATAGCGATCCTAGATTTACCTAATCTTTTGGTGGGCAACAGTTCTTTTTCCATAAATGTCCTTAAATATTCTTTAAATATTCCCTTACAAATGCGTAATTCCTTCAATAGTAATCCGGAGTTCTCTGTCCATCCTAGAAAAGATGAACAAGGATTAAGTATTCAATTAGAGCTATAGCAAGAGCCAAAAGAACTAAGAAATTAATATATAAGAAGAAGGGACTCAAGTCTCTTGTGTCTTTTAACTGGCACAGCAATTGCTATAGGTAAAAAATCCTTAATATATTTCTACAACTTAGCTACCTTTTGGGCAAGGAGACAAAATCTTATGGTTATGGAAAGTATGTATCAAAGTTACAACAATCCCGCAATTAAAATATCTCAAGGGGAGCTACGTCATATTCTCCAGCGGATAGAGACAGATTTTATGGAAAGTAAAATATATCTTCAATCTTTGACAAGGTTAGAAAATTCCTTAGGCAAATCAGTTGCCAATCTTTCTTTAACTCTTGGTTCTTTGGGAAGAGAGGCAATTAGATTGACTTTTCGAGAACTGGCTAAACATTGTAATATTGTAGCCACAAATACCGAAGAGAAAGAGGAAAAACTAGTTATCCAAAACTCTATTCCTAGTAATCACTATTCCAGAATTGAAAATATTTCTCTAGATTCACAGCCGCTAAACTCTAGACCAATTGCGGAAGAAAGAAGTACTCAATCTCCTCAAGCTGTTTATCCTATTCACTTCAATTCTGCCCCACCCGACTCTATCAATCCTCCTATTAGTATTAACCCTTCTCCTCTACAATCTGCTCATCTCCCGTCCCTATCCACCCTTCCCTCATCCAAGCCAAAGCGACGTAAGAAGTTAACTAAGGTAGAATTGATGGCTCAATTAGATCAATCAAGAGAAGAGGGATTAAAAGAGATTGGACTAATAATTCATCAGGCTAGAATTCAAAAAGGTTGGTCGATCGATTATGTACGGAGTCTTACTCTCATTACTCTCCATCAAATTATTGCTTTAGAAACTGGAGATTTAAAAACCTTGCCTGAAGATGTTTATCTCCGGGGTTTTATTTATCGATTAGCCGCAGTTTTACATCTAGATGCCCCGTCTCTACTCCAAAAATTACCTCACCCTGATATAACTAAAAGTACTCTACCATCGTGGTATCAGGATTCCTTGTCATCTTCGGGCTATATCAGGCCAATCCATCTTTACCTTGGTTACTCTACTTTAGTTGCCGGAGCTTTGGGAGGATTAGCCGTCATTACGCCCCAAGAAAGTAAAAGTTTATTGCCAGAATTACCCATCATATTTACTAGTCCGAGTCCTGCTAATCTTCAACAAAATACTCCTACAAATAAATCAAAAACTAGTAATTCGATGCAGGAGGCTCATCGATCGATCGCTCCTCCAGAAGCCACTTTTTAATTAATCCTGATCTATAGCCAATTATTCTTAATCCCTCCTTTTCTGAAACAAAAAATATTTAAAACAAAAGCAGCAAGGGATAAATTCCCTTGCTTACTTTTCTGAGCCTAAAGCCCGAAATTTTAACTACCCCAACTTTGCTCTATCAACTCTTTAAGCTAGAGAAGCTAACAAAGTATATCTAGTAGGTGGAGAAAGATTTAGCTAACGAAATCACCTTTATACTTCTAAGGCTTCTAAGGCTTCTTCATCAGAAGTTAGATCCACTTGCTTAAGATGGATATGTTTCCGACCTAAGGAAATTTCAAATTCATCTCCCTGTTTCAGTCCCATTTGCTTTGTGTAGGCAGCACCAATCAACAAATTACCATTAGACTGGACACTAATTCGATAACTAGCACTACGACCACCTCTACCTAAACCATTAAACTTACCATCTAATTCAATTCCCTCTGCATCTATTAAAGCATTGAGGAATTTCATCATATTTACTCGCTCTATATTGTTTTTGGTGACAGTATAGTAGCCAGATGCCCGTGCTTTTTCTTCCTTAGAGGCCTGGGGCATGTCTTTGATTTTTGCTAGCAGTTCGTCTCCCTCTAGAGGGGAATCCTTTTTCTTTTTCACCATGTATTTACGTGTAAGATCAATTTAGATTTATTTTAGTCTAGATTTTGCTTTGCCTCCATTTCAGCTAGGTAAACAAAACCAGAGGTATTTATGAATAATGAAACAACATTACCGATTAAATGTCAACATTTTAAGTTAAATTTGTGGAAAAGTTTTAGTATTTCATTGCACCTGACTCAGTGATAAATCAAGGTGATCGCTCAAAGGATACTGTTAAGAAACCTGTACAATTATAGAAAGACAGACTCGATACTCTAGAAATTTTAACCACCTTTAACCACCTTATGAAGCTGACAATTCGTGGTCACTATAGCGTTAAGGCTCTGTTAGACTTAAGCCTCCAACCAAGACTAAGTCTCTCTTCTGTAAAAGAAATTGCCCTGCGTCAATCTATTCCTGCTGCTTATTTAGAGAAAATATTAATCGAATTGCGTCGAGCTGGCTTAGTTACCTCAGTTAGGGGAGCCAAAGGAGGTTATTATCTAGCTCGGCATCTAGAGGAGATATCTCTAGGCCAAATTTTAGAGGCAGTAGGGGAAACTATTGAGCCTTTATCTCGCTATACACCTGAGGCTAATGAAGCAGAAGATTGGGTGACATTCAGTCTTTGGCGACAACTTCATGACAAATTAAAAACTGCCTTGTACAATATTACTCTGGCAGATTTATATTATGATGCTCGGAGTTGGCAGGCGGCGCAAGGAGAAGAGGCAAGCTTTATTATTTAGATATTATATTAGGTATTATGCAAGTCTATGGAAGGAGCTTTAATTAGTTTATCTTGTTTATCGATCGCTGCCTTTCTAGATTATTTAATTGGGGATCCAGTTTGGTGCTTACATCCAGTGCAAGTTATGGGTTGGGCGATCGCTAAGTATACAAAGCTTTTTTGGCAGTTTGAGGCAACTTGGCAATTAAAATCAAAGAATTTTTTGACTCTAGAGAAACAACAATCTTACCAAAAATTTTTAGAAAGAGTTGCAGGGATTTATTTATTATTTATCCTCTTATTAGGTAGTAGCAGTGCAACTGCTTGGGGCATTCAAATAGCTACGACTATTAATCTAAAATTAGGATTGGTGCTAAGTAGTATCACCTTAGCTAGTTGTTTGGCAGGAAAAAGTTTACGGGATGCGGCAGTGGAAGTTTTGACTCCTTTAAAAATAGGAGATGAGCAGACATCCCGGCAAGTTCTGAGCCGTTATGTGGGAAGAGATACAGCCCAGTTATCCACCCCAGATATTTATCGGGCTGTGCTAGAAACCGTGACTGAAAATGCTACCGATGGGGTGATGGCGCCCCTATTTTATGGGTTAGTGGGGGTAACATTTTGGGGGCTGCCGGGGGTGGGGCTGGCGATCGCCTACAAGGCCTTGAGTACTCTAGACTCCATGATTGGTTATCTCACTCCCCCTTATACTCATCTAGGCTGGGCTAGTGCCAAACTAGAAGACCTACTCACCTGGTTGCCCTGTCGTCTCCATGTCCTGACTCTAGCTCTACTTTCCGGTCGTCCCCTAGAGGTGCTGGCGATTTGCTTCCGGGATGCTCCCCAAGACCCCAGCCCCAATTCTGGGTGGAGTGAAGGTGTTTATGCGGCCATTTTGGGGGTACAGGTGGGGGGAGATAATAGTTATCAGGGAGTGATTAAATCTAAGCCCTTGTTAGGGGACGATCGCCAACCTATTACGGAGATGACTATTATGCAAGCTCTAAATTTAACTCGCTATGGGTTTTTGCTGTGGCTAGGAATTGGGAGTTTCTGTCTTCTGCTAGGCGGGCAAATAGACTAGTAATTTTGACATACGATAATTTTTGAAAACTTCTCCCCTTGCTGCTACTTCTTGTTCTTGGTCTATTGTAAAATCTTGTCGTTGGAAGAATGCTTTGGCAGTAATACTAGCTTCGGTGTAGAGGCGATCGCAATTTAGTTTTAGGGCTTGGGATTCTATCGCTTGATACAAACTCTTACCTAACACTCTATATTGATAATCTTTATGAACGTAGAAACAATAAATATGAACATCTATTTATAATTCTGCAAA
>JANMHD010000327.1:0-2550 GCA_031374985.1 Coleofasciculaceae cyanobacterium OTE_70_metabat_329
TTCCCCACCTTAGCTCCGGGGCAATTAATTCCCCCAGTCCAAGACAAGTTATTTCACGAGTATGCGATCGAAGTTCCCATTGTTCCTTGGCAAGGCAACCCTAAACAAATGGTCAGAATCTCCGCCCAAATTTACAACACCCCAGATCAGTATCAATACTTAGCCACAGCCCTGCAAAATTTAATTTCTCTCAATCCTTAAAATTGATCCCCCCAGCTTCCCTTTTTCAGGGAAGGGGAATTAATGAGAATTTTTAATAAATAAATGTAATAAATAATGGTCACGGTTTTGACTTAAAATCTGAACATAATATAGATTGTGTGGATAAGATATGGCGATCGGTTACGTTGCAATGGTGCTTCATGCTCACTTACCCTTTGTAAGGCATCCTGAAAGTGACTATGTTCTCGAAGAAGAATGGCTGTTTGAGGCAATTACAGAAACCTATATTCCCCTTTTGCAAGTATTTGAGGGGCTAAAGCGAGACGGTATTGATTTTAAGCTCACCATGAGCATGACCCCACCCTTAGTAGCAATGCTTCGGGATCCCTTGTTACAAGAGCGCTATGAAAAGCATTTTGCTCTTCTAGAGGAATTGATCGAAAAAGAAATCGACCATAACAAGCACAATGGCCATCTAAAATATCTAGCAGAATATTACCAAAAAGAATTTACTAATATTCGTAAAACTTGGGAGCAATACCAAGGAAATCTAGTTACAGCTTTCAAGCAATATCTGGATTCGGGCAACCTAGAAATCATTACCTGTGGAGCCACCCACGGCTATCTACCCCTAATGAAGATGTACCCCCAAGCAGTGTGGGCGCAGATCAAGGTGGCTTGTGAATACTATGAAGAGACTTTTGGCAGACCAGCTAAGGGGATTTGGTTGCCAGAATGTGCCTACTACGAAGGTGTAGAGAGAATGTTAGCCGATGCAGGCTTACGCTATTTTCTCACCGATGGTCATGGTATTCTCTATGCCCGTCCCCGTCCCCGCTATGGTAGCTATGCCCCGATTTTCACTGAGTCTGGGGTAGCAGCATTTGGGCGAGATCATGAATCTTCCCAGCAGGTATGGTCTTCGGAAGTAGGTTATCCCGGAGCTTCGGAGTACCGAGAATTTTATAAAGATTTGGGTTGGGAAGCTGAGTATGAATATATCAAACCCTACATCATGCCCAATGGTCAGCGTAAAAATACGGGGATTAAATACCATAAAATTACCGGTCGGGGTTTAGGCTT
The DNA here is from genome assembly GCA_031374985.1 of Coleofasciculaceae cyanobacterium OTE_70_metabat_329. Taxonomy (GTDB): domain Bacteria; phylum Cyanobacteriota; class Cyanobacteriia; order Cyanobacteriales; family JAAUUE01; genus JAAUUE01. Next base: position 1,246 of record JANMHD010000327.1, read on the forward strand.
GTCAGATAAAGCTCTCTACGATCCTTACTGGGCAAAGGAAAAAGCTGCTGAGCATTCCGCTAATTTTATGTTTAATCGGGAGCAGCAAGTTCAGCATCTCCACGGCATTATGCAGCGCCCACCGATTATTGTCTCTCCCTACGATGCGGAGTTATTTGGTCACTGGTGGTATGAAGGCCCGTGGTTTATTGATTTTCTGTTCCGTAAGTCTTGGCATGACCAAGGCACTTATCAGATGACCCACCTAGCGGAATATCTCCAAGCTAATCCCACTCAACAGGTCTGTCAGCCTTCCCAATCAAGCTGGGGTTATAAGGGTTTTCATGAGTATTGGCTAAATGAAACTAATGCTTGGGTCTATCCCCATCTCCACAAGGCAGCGGAACGCATGATTCAACTCAGCCATCATCAACCAGAAGATGAACTACAACGGCGGGCATTGAATCAGGCAGCACGAGAGTTACTCCTAGCACAATCTTCGGACTGGGCATTTATTATGCGGACAGGCACGATGGTTCCCTACGCAGTGCGCCGGACTCGATCGCATCTCCAACGTTTTAATAAACTCTATGAAGAAATAAATGCTGGCAAGGTAGATAGCGGTTGGCTAGAGAAGGTATCTCTAATTGATAATATTTTCCCTGATATCAACTATGAGGTTTATCGCCCTCTCTAAACTATGATGTCTAAAAGGCGGAAACTACTAGTCTACTTGCTGTTAGGTTTATTAGCGGCTTTAGCGATCGGTGGTTTCTCCTTTTGGCGATCGACCCAAATTCCTCCCCCCGAAAGAAGTTCTAACTATGCAATTTTTCAGCCTCAATCTGTAGCCAATTATCAGAATTACTCTAGAGGCAATTATCCCCAGAATTTATATCAACCCGTTGCTCCTTGGACTGGCCGCTTGATTTTGCCCAGTTTAGACCAGAGGGATAAAAAATCTGTACTTTTTGAAGTGCATAATGCCGATGCTCAGCACCAAAACCTCCGGGAAAAAGTAGTGCGTCTCCAGTGGTTTGAGCAAAAAGTTCTTGCTAATTATCGCCAAGTTACTACTAGAGATATTAACTTCACAGCCCAAACTTTCCAGAGCCAAAAGACTGGCAATATTCACCCCGATCGCTTAAATAAGTGGCCACAAGTTGATCCTTTAGAATCTTTAGCCGGAGCTAGACCCAAGGATGATTTATTAGTCAAGATATCTCCGGTGGAGGTGGTGGGAGATCAAACTTTAGTTATTGATTCTGAACCAGTGCAGATTGCGGGCAGTCAGTATGCCTTGGTGCAGATTGTGGCTAGAAGAGA
>JANMHD010000328.1:0-6113 GCA_031374985.1 Coleofasciculaceae cyanobacterium OTE_70_metabat_329
TACATTTCTGCTCCTAGCGATCGCTACTCTAATTTTCTCCCGTCGTCAATTCTAAGCTCTCCATCACAAAGTAACCTCCTAAGAATTACTGATATCAAATCGGGATGCTAGTTTTCTAATTGGCGTTCCATCTTGACCCTAGGCTTTAACTATTTTCTCTTTAAACTCGCCTGAATCTGGTTTCATTGCTCTGTATTACTTTACATTTATATGGGAATTAATCGGTACTCTATCTAAACAAAAAGTGCTGTAACTACGTAATTTCTATAAGGATAGTGCTGGCTTCTGCAAGGTATCTTTAATCAACTTTTGTAAGACTTCTACTTCATGATTAAAAACTATCACAATAATGCTGTACAGAAATAATTCCTGAAGAATAATTATTTTCCAGAAGGGAAATTTCATAAAAAATATAGTGTAAATACCGTAGAACCCAAGACCAAATATAGCACTGAACAGACTAAGGAAAGCTAGAGTTAATTTGAGCTTGAGGTTGCTGCCTTGAGAAGTTGATATTATTTTAATCTCAGTATCAAGAGTCCATTTTTTATTGCCAAAGGGGCCATCAATCTGGAAGCAATAGGGTTCCGCAACGCTGGCACGACCGCCTAGATCATGACCCTTATAACGGGTAGGAGGATTCCAAAAATTATCCCCTCCCAAAACAGCTTCAGGAATAAAGCGATCGCTCAATCTATTGATTACCTCTTGCTTAGATAAGGGGCTAGAAATAGTAACGGTTTTGTAGGGAAATAAGAGTAGACAGAACTGGATTAGTTTCATAGGGAAATGCTCCAAGACTAAGGTCGAGATTCAGGAACTTTGCTGGCTTTGACGAGAAAAATTTCTACCTCTTTATTTTGTCCCTTGAGGGTGTCTGATCCCCAAGATTCCACCTCAAAGCGATCTTCTAGATAAATTAAAGTATCGTAACCAATTAAAATGCGGCAGTTATTAGGTTGGAGTTCTTTTTTATAGCTTTCTAACCGGGAGGCCGTGTTGACACTATCTCCAATCACTCCGTACTCCATCCGATCTTTTCCCCCTAAAGAACCCACAACTATGTTGCCCGTAAAAATTCCAATTCGCATTTGAATAGTGGGCAAGTTACGTTTTTTCCAGCTTTGATTCAAAATATCTAGACGATCGCTAATAGCCAAAGCAGCATAGACCGATCTCTGGGTATCTAAAGTCACTTCGGCATTTTGCATCCGTGACATGGGTACACCAAACACTGCCATTACCCCATCTCCCGTGAATTTATTAATAATGCCATCCCGGAGCATTACTTCTGTGGTAATTTTCCCAAGAATTTCGTTCAACCACTCCAAAAGAGACTCTGGGGGCATAGATTCAGAAATGGTACTAAAGCCCTTAATGTCCAGAAATAACATAGTGGCAGTAAGTTTAATTCCTGGTAGTTTGCCAGATTTCAGGAGGCGATCGCGCCCTCTCCAGAGAGCTGCGGCAATTTCTGGGGATGTGTTCTGTCCCAAGAGTTTCATGACAATAGTATTTTTTTGCCGGGCTTCATAGGCTTGATAGGTGACAACGATCGTCATGGCTAGAATAAATCCCACGGCAGGCGTGGCCAAGGGAATCAATAGAGAGCTATTAAAAAAATAGACCCCTGTAGTGAGGATCATTGCTCCGCTGCCTAAAACTCCCAATAGTAAAGAGGCTGGATGTCGTAATACCCCAGGCAAGATAGCTCCTACGAGAATCCAACCACCAATCCATGACCATTCCCAAGAATTTTGCCAGAAAGTAAATAACGGACGCTTGCCCTTAGCAGCATCTAAAAATTGGCTTACCATCTGGGCATGAACTCTGACCCCCGGCATCTTAAAATCTTCCTTGAGGGCAGGACTAAAGGGGGTAAAAAAATCATCCTTGAGGCTGCTGGCAGTGGAGCCGATCAATACTACTTTATCTTTAACTATTTGGGGATCAACTTTTCCAGTCAGAAAATAAGTTAAACTTATTTCCTTAGCCACATTTCCAGAATTCCGATAGTTAAGAATAATTTGCATTCCCCCAGAGTCGAAGTTTTTGTAGATACCTGCCGTAGGTTTCAGGGGGAATAGCACCGCCTTTCCCAATTGCATATAATTAGGATTCTCGAAGCTTGGTTGGGGGCTAATGCCTTCCTTTTGTAAATAGTTAATAGCTATCTGCATGGCGAAGGAGGCAACTAATTGTCCATCATTAGGAGATTCCGCTAGCCAAATATTCCGCCGCACTGCATTATCGGTAGTATCGATCGCAATATCATTAAAACCAACTTGGTTGGGGTCAACTCCGGGGGGTGAGGGAGTATCCTTGACTACATCAAGACTGCGGACAGTGATTACATTGGGCTTTTGGAGTTGCTTCAGCAGACGGGCACCGCCATTTTCTTCCTTGGGTTCTACAGGCAGATTTCGGTACACATCTAGACCAATAACTCTGGGTTGATTAGCTTGGAGCTTTTCTAGGAGAGTAGCAATGGTTTTATCAGGGAAAGGCCAGCGATTTTGCTCCCGGAGATCAGCTTCGGAAATACTGATAATGATAATGCGTGGATCCGACGGCTGTTGCTCTCGCAATCGCACCATATAATCAAAAACCCGTAACTCCCAATGCTGGAAATGTCCCCCATTGCGGAGTCCGATAATTATTCCCGAAACGGCGATGGTGGCGATCGTTATCAATTTTACACCATCGAGGTCTGGCAACTTGCTAATAATCTTGTCTACCCAGTAGGGGCGGTTTTTTAGCATCGTTTAGTATCTCAATGCTTATGTAAGTAGTAATTAATCAAAGACTACAACATCATCCTTAGTTAATTCCGAACTTCGGGGACAATTTATTTTTTGTCCTAGAGATTCTGCTCTGGGATAGTATTTTAGAAATTCTTCTCTAAGATTAAGCTCAAATAATTAGCCCAAATTCCCCTAATCTCATAGCATTGCTATATGATTAGATATGTTGCTATTTGTAAAGAACACTTTATGTTAATCCCTTCCCCTAACTTAAGCCAAGTAAAAACAACTCTTACGGAGAAAATATTTTTGGGCAATGAGCCTACCCCAGAACTATTGGCAATTCTCACCGTATATTTTGTGCAAGGAATCTTAGGTTTAGCTCGGTTAGCGGTCAGTTTTTTTCTTAAGGATGAATTGAATTTAAGTCCTGCCCAAGTAGCCGCCTTAATGGGGATTGCAGCCCTGCCTTGGGTGATCAAGCCGGTATTTGGATTTCTCTCCGATAGCTTACCGATTTTAGGTTATCGCCGTCGATCGTACATTATTTTTTCTGGACTATTAGGAACAGTATCTTGGCTGGCCATGGCCACAGTCGTAGATTCAGCAATTACAGCTACCCTAGCCATTCTCCTCAGTTCCCTCTCCGTAGCAATTAGTGATGTGATTGTAGATTCTTTGGTGGTAATCCGAATTCAGCAACAATCTCAAAAGGAAGCAGGTTCTCTCCAATCCCTTTGCTGGGGTGCTTCTGCCCTAGGGGGATTAATCACTGCCTACATTAGTGGCTCCCTCTTGGAGCAATTTAGCACTCAGGTAGTTTTTGGGATTACTGCTTCTTTCCCGCTCCTAGTTTCCTGTGTAGCCATGCTAATTCACGAGCAAAGGGTTAGCGATCGCCCCAATTTCTCCACTGTCCGCCACCAAACCCAACAACTCTGGCAGGGTATGAAACAAAAAGCTATCTGGCTTCCTACTCTATTTCTTTTTATCTGGCAATCTACCCCTACTGCCGACTCAGCCTTCTTTTTCTTCACAACTAATGAATTAGGTTTTACTCCAGAATTTCTGGGTAGAGTCCGCCTAGTTACAAGTCTGGCTTCCTTGGTCGGGGTGGCGGTTTTTCAGCGCTATCTCCGGCATCTTTCTTTTCGCCTAATCTTAGGCTGGAGTACTATCATTGCCGCCGCTTTGGGCATGACTACTCTATTACTAGTTACCCACACCAACCGCCTGTTGGGGATTGATGACCACTGGTTTAGCTTAGGAGATAGTCTTATCCTCACGGTGATTGGCCAGATTACCTTCATGCCCGTACTGGTACTCTCGGCTAAGATTTGTCCTCCCGGCGTAGAAGCCACATTTTTTGCCCTTTTGATGTCTATCTGGAATCTAGGTGGCTTGCTCTCCCACGAGTCTGGGGCATTGCTCACCCATGCTTTAGGGGTGACAGATAGTAATTTTGATAATCTCTGGATATTAGTGGTGATTACTAACTTGACCACTCTAATTCCCTTGCCATTCTTAGGATGGCTCCCCCATGGGACAGAAGAAATGGATGCAGCAGATATTCCTAACCCAGAGCCGGAAATGGGGGCGAATCATCCCCCGAAATCTCCGGTACTGGGCAGTTAAGACTAAAATAACTATAGAACTATCGCAATCTTAAAACATTCGCTAGATCAAATGGCTTCTAGCAAATTGTTTCACCCGCCGAAGGTGGGTAAAATTCTTCAGGATTGCTATATCTCTCTCTGCTCTGCTATTCATTACTTTTTTTATCTCTTAACCTATGTTTAATTGGTTTAAACGTTTTCAACAACCAGCCGAAACTCCCCAAACACCTGATTCTGCTGAGTCTAACTCCCCTCCAGAGGTTTCCCCAGAGGAACTAGAGGGAGAGACACCAGCGGCAACCACTCCAGCAACTGATGATTATTTGGCTTGGGCAAAGGCTGCTTATCAGAATATTCAAAAGCAGGAGGAGGTAGAAGAGGTAGAGGAGGTAGAAGAGGTACAGGGAGAAAGTGAATTAGAAAAATTAGAAGAGTTACCAGAATTAGAGGAATTAGGACAAGTAGCGGATGAGATAGGGACGATCGCCTCGGAATTAGCTCCGATTGAACCAGAAATTGCTGCGGAAATAATCTTTGTTGAACCTATTGAATATATTGAAACTGTTGAATTTATTGAATCTATTGAACCAGATATTTCCCAAAAAACGCTATCTTCTTCAACAGAAATTGTGCCTGAAGTTATTATCCCCCCTGAACCAGAATCGATCGAGAAATCTGTAACTCCGGTAGAATCTGTTGCTCAGGAAGTTTCAGAAATATCAGAAATAGTAGAGACACCTTTACCTTTTTGGGCTAGGGAAACGGAAACAGAACGACTGGCAAGACTGGAAAGTTTAGTAGTAGAGGAGGAGATTCCAGAGACATTAGCGGAAGTGGGGACATTACCAACTTCTGATTTAGAGTTTGATGAAAGTTTCCTCTGGTCTGCTCAAGTCTTGGCAGCTCAGGGTCGTCGTCCCGAAGATGTGACCGTTGAGGAGATTAGCTGGTTAAAGCGCCTGCGCCTGGGCTTAGAGAAAACCCGCTTGAGTCTGATTAATCAACTCAAATCTATTGTGGGGCAAGGACCTCTAGATCAAGATGCTGTAGAAGCGATCGAATCCCTCCTCTTACAGGCTGATGTGGGAGTAGAAGCTACGGGTTATATTATTACTACTCTGCAAACAAAGTTACGGCAAGAGATTTTACCCCCCGATCAGGCGATCGCTTATCTAAAGCAAATCCTTAGAGATCTCCTAGATAAGCCTTACCAAGAAAACTATACGCCTACTTTTATCCCCGATAAGGACACCCTAAATATCTGGCTGATGACGGGAGTGAATGGGGCTGGGAAAACTACTACGATTGGGAAACTTGCCCATCTTGCCCAAAAATCTGGTTACAGTTGTCTGATTGGAGCAGCGGATACCTTCCGGGCAGCAGCGGTGGAGCAGGTGAAAATTTGGGGGGCAAGGAGTGGAACAGAGGTAATAGCCAATCCGGGTCAAAATACGGATCCCGGTTCGGTGGTCTTTGATGCGATCGCCGCCGCCCAAGCCAGAGATATCGAATTATTGCTCATTGATACTGCCGGGAGATTACAAAATAAAAAAAATCTAATGGATGAACTGGGCAAAATTCGCCGCATTGTGGATAAAAAAGCTCCCCAAGCGAGGGTAGAATCACTTCTGGTTCTTGATGCAACCCTAGGACAAAATGGCTTAGTCCAAGCCCAAGTATTTGCGGAAGCTGCCAAACTTAGTGGAGTCGTATTAACAAAATTAGATGGCACTGCCAAAGGTGGGGTAGCTCT
>JANMHD010000330.1:0-2357 GCA_031374985.1 Coleofasciculaceae cyanobacterium OTE_70_metabat_329
GTTTGCTCGATCGTCCACACACATTCTGCCCGCCGGAGTCGTGTTATGGCATTATTTTCTTTTACGAAATGGGGATTTTTATAATCGGCAAGGGCTTCATTAAGAGTTTGTCGGGAGTTTGCAAGATCAGCATTTCTAATATTTAAGTCCTCACAGCACATGGCAATTTGCATTAATCTTGTGGCTTCTAAAAATCTCCCGTAGGCTTGGGCTAAAATTTGACGTTGTTGGCGAAATTCTATTTCTTGGACAGCCTCACTAATTTGCTGAATAATTTCTATTTTTTGATCCTTCATGACTTGTTTCAGATCAAGAAACCCTTCCCGCATCTCTATCCGTTGCTGTTTAACATCTTCTCGCAATTTCAAGATTTGCCAAAGACTCACTGCCGAAATTCCTATGTTTGCAACTACTCCAATCCCGGTGAGCGCCGACATGGTTTGTAAAACGCCTAAACTTGCCTGAACAGCCTGAAACCCTCTATGTGTCTGAGCCATCTGAGCGAATTGGAGAGAGATAGAAACTGGGTTGAAAGGAATCCCCGCACTACTTGCCATGCCGATCGCATGACTAACAAACTGCCCTGTTACCGGATCTCTAGCAATTGCCAAGGGTACACCCGCCGCATTCTTAACAACTTCATATAGACCAGAGGCAAGACCAGCTTGAATCAAAGGAGGAAAAGTAAACATCATAATAATTATTTAAGACTACTTATGGTTATCTTAGCTGTATTCTATCTGTATTCTATAGGTAGATATGTAAATTACCTTTAAGAATAATCAATCTTCTATATCAACTACTTTCTTTCTATATCAACTACTTTTTACTTTATACCTTTCAAAGTATAGAGATTTTACTATCATATCTATGAGTACTTTACTGAGAAACCCATGAAGACTACCGAAACAATTACCCCTAAAGCTGTTGAACTGCTCTCCCGGATTGTTGGACAAAGACTTGATAATCGAAGTGTCACATCTCCCCTACCTTTTTTAACTGCTTTGATCACGATTCTTTTAGGAGTAATGTTTGCCGATCAAGCGGTGACAGAGGAAGAGAAGCAGCGGTGGCAAAAGACTTTGAATCGGTTTATTCCAGCCGAGGGGAATTTTCGGCAGTTGTCTCAGTTGCTTAGTAAAGGGGTTCGAGAGCAAAAGGTCTATGCAAATTCTCAGGAAGTTCTGACTTTATTGGAGCCGTTTTCGGAGTCTAAGAAATTGTTGATCATTGGGTTTGGTTATGAAATGTCGGCGGCGGATGGGTCGATCGATGAATCAGAAAAAAAGTATCTACAACGAGTAGCGGCACTGGTGGGATTGAAACCTAGTCATTTAGATGTGTTAGAGGCAGGATTTACTAAACAACCTATTGCTGATTTGGGAGCCTTGGCAGAAGTTCGATCGCTCCTCGATCCGGCTCGATTCCATGAATTAGATACTCTGTTTGTCGAAGCTGCCAATGATTTACTATTAAACTTTCCTGTCATACCTGCTGTAAATAAACCAACAGTTTCAGATTCACAGGTTACGTCCTATGATCGCCTCAAGGAATTTCAATCTTCTCGTAGACAATTAGATAGTTTGTGTAATCAACTGTATAAAATTATTGAAGCCTCTTGCGATCGAGGTTTTCTTCCGAATAGTTTTATCGAAGATGTTGGTAAAATCTCCCATAAATTGCAATCACAAAGATTTCGGGTAGCTGTTGTGGGGGAATTTAGTCAAGGCAAATCAACCTTGCTTAATGCCTTGCTGGGGGAAGAACTGCAACCTGTTAGAGCAATACCTTGTAGCGGTGTGATCACAACTCTGCGGTATGGTAAGAGAAAACAGGTTATTTGTCGCTATAAAGACGGACGGCAGGAAGAAATTTCTATTGATGAGTACAAAACTAAAGCTTCGATCCCAAAAGCAGCAGCAGTGAATAATTATGGAGATGAACTAGCAAGTTCTGAAATCGAGGAACTTATCTTTGAGCATCCAGATTTGGAGCTATGTAAAAGTGGGGTAGAAATTCTTGATTCTCCCGGTTTGAATGAACATCCCGATCGAACTGCAATCACGGAGAAACTCCTGAAAAATACTGATGCTGCACTCTTTCTAACCAATGCTTCACGGTTGCTGCCAGAGAGAGAAAGAGACTTAATCGAGTACGTGCGAACTCAGGCAACGGGTAGCACGAATAAACTCCCGGCAGAAAATTTGTTTGTTTTAGCTCAAGGGGTGACAGAGAGGTTAAAAAGCTTGCTGTATAGAGCGAAGAGCCATCATTCCCTTCAAGAAATAGAGTCTCTTTTGGGGCTTCACACTCAGCAGAGCCTCCGCCAGTTCAGATAAAATATCCATCGACTCCAC
>JANMHD010000333.1:0-7404 GCA_031374985.1 Coleofasciculaceae cyanobacterium OTE_70_metabat_329
AGCAGGCAAAACTGGGACTACCAATGATTATGTAGACCTCTGGTTTATTGGTTATATTCCCCAACAACAGATAGCTACAGGGGTTTGGCTCGGCAATGATGATAATACTCCCACTAGGGGTAGTAGTGGAGTAGCAGCCCAAGTTTGGGGTAATTATATGGGGCAGTTGAAGAGTTAGGAGTATAGCAATCGCCAAGGAAGTTTTGATGTTGAAGTAGCTTAAGAACAAGGAACTTAAGCTCTTACCCATCCTAATCTTAGGGGCGATCGCTATATTTACTGTTCATTACGAAAAGCACCGGGAATAACTTTAACAACTAGGGGTTCCTCACCTCTAATAATTTCTATAGGTAGTTCTGTTCCTACTCGGCTAGATTCTACCTGTTGTTGCACTGCATTGGAGCTAGTCATCTCCTTGCCACCAACTTTAAGGATAATATCCCCCGCCTTCATCCCAGCTTTCTCTGCGGGAGAATCTTTCAAAACTTTTGTCACCACTACCCCCCGGTCTTGGCTGACCTTAAACCCAGCCCCGGGCTCCCGGTTAATATCTTCCTTAACTTCTGAGGTGAGAGTTACCATTTGAATTCCTAGGTAGGGGTGGTCTACTTTTCCTTTGGTAAATAGCTGCTCGGCAACCCGATCGACTGTCTCGATGGGAATAGCAAAACCCAAGCCCTGCGCTCCAGCTCGAATAGCGGTATTGATGCCAATAACTTCTCCCTTAGCATTAAGAAGAGGCCCGCCGGAATTACCGGGATTAATGGCTGCATCGGTTTGAATAAAGCTGACTCGCTTATCAGGAACCCCGACTTGAGAGCTAGTCCGTCCTAAGGCACTGATAATGCCGATCGTCACAGTATTATCTAAACCCAAGGGATTCCCAATAGCGATCGCCCACTCACCGGGGGTCAGGTTCTCAGAATTCCCCAAACTTGCACTAGGTAAACCGTAGGCATCAATCTTGATCACGGCTAGATCTGTCACCTGGTCTGCCCCCACTACTTCTCCAGCAAAAGTTCTGCCATCCCGGAGGGTAACTTTTACCTTATCTGCCCCCGCCACCACATGGGCATTAGTTACCAGCCGTCCATCAGCACTAATAATCAACCCAGAACCAGTTCCTCGCTCAACTCTTTGCTCCGGCTCTGGATTATTTCCTCCAAAAAAGCGCTCAAAGAACGGATTCCGAAATGGCTCTGGCACTTCTTGAGTTACTCGCCGGGCTGCATCAATTCTCACCACTGCTGGCCCAACTCGATCGACTGCCTCGGCCACAAAGTTCAAGTTCCGTTCTGGGGGAGGAACATTACTGCGTAACACGGCAGGAATAACTACAGGGAATCGGCCCTGGGAATTTTCTGTAGTCAAATAGCGGCTCCCCACGGCACCACTAGCTGCCCCAAGGACAACTAAGAAAGTATAAAAAGTAAGTTGCTTGAGGGATGGATTCATAGTTTTTTAGGGTAAGTGGAGCAAAATATTTGGGCAAAATATTTGTACTTATTCCTACTCTAAGCAAATTTTTATGATCTTGTGTATTTTGTAAAACATTTTAATCTTCTCAAGGATCAAATTCCCCGCCCCTTGGGGCGTTACCATTGATAAAAAAACTTGAGTTTGATACCCCGCCGCAAGCAGCGGGGTCATTCATCTAAATCTACTTTATCTAAGTTATCTAAGTATTGGGGATAGAACTGGAGTTTGTAGCGGTAGAGGGCAACGGGTCGATCGCCTGCTTGCCAGTAATTACGGTCTTGGGGACTAAGATAAACCGCTGTAATTTGTTCTCCGCTAATTTGTTTATCTTGTTTTTGGTAGAGAGTAGTAGTTTCTACTTGGTTAATATAGGGGGGAATTGTACCCCGAAATACTTGTTGAGAGATTTCACTGGTTACAAATTGATCAGGTATGGGAGTTTCACTGCCCCGCTGGAGGACAAGGGAAACTAATTGTCTCTGCCTACCATCCCCAGTCCGAATTTGGGTCACTTGTTCGTTAGGATTGCGAGATTTTACCCGCACCGACAGGACTCGATCGCCCAGATAAGCCCGACTGACCTGCAAGCCATTAAACGCCCGGTCTGCTACTACCTGCCGAGACGTGGTGAAATTTCCTACTGGTAGCCCCCAAAATCCTCCATTCCCAGCTCGAAATTTAACTTGGAAATCCACGGGTTGATTTAGGTATTTTTGGTTGCCAGCAAATCCCGGAGTTTCTAGCTTTGGGGCAAAAGGAGCGACTAAATCTACCAGGGTGCTAGTTACTTCCCACTTTCCTGCCATCCAAGCCGGATAGAGCAAATCTCCTGTGGCTATTTCTAGTCGCGGTTTCCCTTGCCAATCAGGAAATTGGGCTAAGCGATCGCTCAACATACCGGCGATCGCTGTCCCACTCCCAAAAGAAAATATCAAACAAGTCCAAAATACTATCAGCCCTAGACTAGCAATTCTTATTAGTGGCATAGAAAAAACATCACTCCATCCCCAATTCAACTAAAATCAATCTTGCCATGAAAATCCCCAACTGAATAGTTTCCAGTCGGGGATAATTCTAGAAGCTACCTAAACCTAGGCATAGCTTTAAGTTAATAGCCAATAACTTAGACTTCGTAAGTAGCCTTACCGCTAAATTTGACTGTAGGGGGTTCAGGATTGCTGCCAATATTGCGATCGATCTTGCCAGCGTATTCCCGTCCCGGATTTACCTTCTCTGAGAAGACTCCATCCTTAGGATGCAGAAACTCAATTTCCCCATTAGGGTAAACTCGATAAATCTTGTAATCGGTGATTTTGAACTTGCGGAGTTGTTGTATCCCCAAGGCCAAGCAATATTCCTTGCGGGCTTGATATAAAAGATTCTCCCCTTGGCGCATGATTGCAGCACCGCCAGTGGGCATTTCAAACACCTGTTCCTTGGGGCTTGTCCAAGTAATTGCGTACTTTTCTTCCACCACTGCTTTTCTCAGTAGACCGCCAGTGCTACCGGGAAAAATAGGGGGTTGTCCAGAAAGACTTTCTACCATAAATTTCTCCTAAAACTTCTCCTAAAAAATTGTCCTAAAGACATTTTCAGGAATCCTATCATTGACTTGATACCAATCTCCTAAATTTGTCAACAACTGTAACAAATCTCTTAGAACTATTCTTTGCAATTAGAATTTACTCGAACCCCGGAGAGCAGCTTTCCGACTTTCAAAAAGTTGTAGAAGTGCTCCAGTAACTATCTCTACAATTTCTGGATCACATTTTTTGAGAAATTCCTCAGGAGTAAAATTACCATTAAAGAATTCCTTAGCTTGTTTCAGAGATTCCATAATGCCACTAAAACCAAGATGCTTCACAATCAAAGTAGCTAGGGGAGAATTTTTAATATCATAACGGGATTCTTTGTTTCTTCCCTTATTCAAAATTTCAAAGACCTCCACCTCCATCGGCGTTTCTAGCTTCTTACTCAGGGGAATATCAGGTAAGAAATCTGCCAAGGCGGCTACCTTCATTCCTGAAGAAGGATGTTCTCCCATCATGGTAGATACTGGAATAGTTTTACCTAAGCGGTAGGAAAGAGCCTCTAATAAGGCGATCGTAAAAAGTTTACTGCCTAGGTATAGCTTAGAAACTTCCAAGTTTTTTCGGGTATTAATGACCATTTCTTTATAGGCTTGATCCTCTGGCTCTCCATGGAATTGATGAAATACTGCCTCTGGCTTGAGGAAGTTCATAAACCCTTCCATTTTTTGTAAAGATTTCCGGTAGCCGACTACAGAATAGGAGCTGCCATTAGATAGCTCATGGTTAGTTTCTGGCAACAAGTTCCAAGTATTATCAAGAAAATCCGCTGATTGAGGGGCGGCAAAATTTTCCACATCTCGGTTAGATAACCTCACGGCTCGTTTGACTATGGCGATCCTTTGGTCTGTATTCCAACCAAAATCAAACTTCTGATTGGCAACTTCTAGGCGATCGAATAACATCTCACTACAGGTTTGCCCCCCAGGGGAAGGGGAGCGAAAGGGGATAGTTGCTTCGATACAAGCGATAATTTCGGCAATCACATTTTCTGGCAGCATAGGCTTTAGACACTTAGCGGCAATCAAGCCACTTAGAAATTCATTTTGGCCAGCAAAGGGAGAAAGAACCTGACCTTTTTGCATCCCAAAGATAGTACAGACAATATCAAACATATGATCTGGGGCGATTTCTTGCTCAGAGCGGATGACTAGCTCGCCATTTCTTACCTCTTTAATGAAGGGAGTGAGGTAACTGCTGATATTAAGACTAGAAGCTTGGTCTACTTGAACATAAACCATATCATGGAACAGAGCCGAAAGAACCTCGATCGCATCGCCCCCACTCCCTACTTCAAAGATATGCTCTGGGGTGTGAAAATTACGCCAAGTACCAGTCATTGCTTGGATAATCAATTCTGCGGTGTTTTCTAGTTGTACAGAATTAACTACGCCCCCTAGTTGCTCAATTGATTGTGTCAGAGCATCTAGGCAACTTTGATTTTCGTCCACTGCATGGCCTCCTTGATATTTCCCTGATCGAGATAGTTTTTATGGCAATTTTAATACTGTACGGTATCAAAAAATGGTTCGCTAACGCCTTCAACTCTGGTATCTTCTAAATATAACAGTCCTCTAGGAATTTAAAAACATTTGGGGGTCTAAAGGATCTGTTAATTTTGGAGCTAAGATAAATTAATGATTGTAATTCCAGCGATCGATATTCTAGATGGGAAATGTGTCCGCCTCTACCAAGGGGACTATCAAGCAGCAGAAATATTTAATGATGACCCTGTGGCTGTAGCTCAACAATGGGCAGACCAAGGAGCAACTAGGCTACATTTGGTAGACCTAGATGGTGCAAAGCAGGGCAAGCTAATTAATGGTGAAATAATTGCAGCGATCGCTCGCCGAGTTTCCATACCAATCCAGATGGGCGGAGGCTTACGAGATTGGGGTAGTGTCACCCAAGTTTTAGGCCTAGGAGTGGCTCAAGTAATTTTGGGAACTAGCGCTGTCAAGCAACCAGACCTAGTGGCGCAGCTATGTAGTGAATTTTCTGGACAAATTCTGGTAGGCATTGATGCCCGTAATGGCAAAGTAGCCACCGATGGTTGGTTAGAAACCTCAGAAGTTGCTGCCCCTGCCCTGGCTCAGAGCATGGCAGCCTTGGGTGCTGCGGGAATTATCTATACTGATATTCACCGGGATGGTACCCTTAGTGGAGCAAACCTTCCTGCCCTCCGAGAAATGGCGGAGTCAGTCCAGATTCCCGTAACCGCCTCCGGCGGTATTAGTTCTATCACTAATCTCCTCAGTCTCTTAGCCCTAGAACCTTTGGGAGTAACGGGCGTAATCGTCGGTAAAGCCCTTTATACTGGCGATATTTCTCTCAAAGAGGCTCTACAAGCAGTGGGAGACGGCAGATTGCAGGATATTCCCCCAGATTTGGGGTTTTCTACTTTCGCCTAAGTTTTAGGTAAATTAGGTAAATTAGGTAAATATCGTAGACTGCCCTTGGGTGATTCGGATTAACTTTTAGGAAAATTCCCTATGCAAAAAGCTCTGCTATTAGTTAATCGCCATGCCCGTCGGGGGAAAACTGCCCTAGCTGAGGCGATCGATCTTCTCAAAAATCTCGACCTAGTATTAATTGAAGAATCTACTAATCATCCTAGACAACTATCAAACTTGATCCGTAGTTATCAAGACCAAGTTGATTTAGTAATTATTGGTGGTGGCGATGGAACCCTGAATGCAGCGATCGATGGTTTGATTGAGACTAAGCTACCCTTAGGAATTTTGCCCCTAGGAACCGCCAATGACCTAGCCCGGACTTTAGGGATTCCTACTTCTCTCCCTGAAGCCTGCCAAGTAATTGCCAAGGGACAAGTTAAGCAAATTGATGTGGGACGGGTTAATGATAAATATTTTTTTAATGTGGCAAGCCTAGGGCTGAGTGTACAAATCACCCAAAATTTAACTAAAGAGGCCAAGCGCCGTTGGGGAGTATTGGCTTATGCGGCTACAACTTTGCGGGTAATTTGGCAATCTCGTCCTTTTCGGGCAGAAATTTTGCTGGCGGGGGAAACTTTACGGGTGCGAACCATTCAGATTGCGATCGGGAATGGACGACACTACGGCGGCGGGATGGTGGTAGCAGAAGATGCGGCGATCGATGACCAACGCCTAGACCTCTACAGCCTAGAAACTAAACAATGGTGGCAAATTCTGGCTCTCTTACCCACCATGCGGCAGGGAAATCACGCCATGCTGCCCGGAGTCCGGGTACTCCAAGGGCAGGAAATTACTATTAATACCTTTAGACCCCGCCCCATTAATACCGATGGCGAAATTACTACCCACACCCCTGCTAAATTTTCTGTGATTCCTAAAGCCCTAGCTGTCTTTGTCTCTCCCAAATCTGTGCAGACTTAGACCAAAGATATTTCTGTAAATTCTGTTCCCGGTTTGCATCAGGGCAAATCCTAAATATATCTAAAATCCGATCGGGTAATAGTAGTTTTGTGGGAAAATTATATTCAGTTAACCTAAAGTAAATTAACCCAAAAATTATTATGACACTAAGACTAGGCGATACCGCTCCTAATTTTCAACAAGCTTCTACCCACGGGGATATTGATTTCTACGAGTGGGCTGGTGATAGCTGGGTAATTCTGTTCTCTCATCCCGCAGATTTCACTCCTGTTTGCACCACCGAGCTAGGTGTGGTAGCAAAGCTCAAACCAGAATTTGATCAGCGTAATGTTAAGGCGATCGCCCTCAGCGTTAATGGCGTAGAATCCCACAAGGGCTGGGTTGGGGATATTGAAGAAACCCAAAATACCACCCTTAACTACCCTATCTTGGCTGATCCTGACAAGAAAGTGGCAGAACTCTACGACATGATCCATCCCAACTCAGCTACTGGTAGCACTCTAACCGTACGTTCTGTATTCATTATTGATCCCCAGAAAAAACTGCGGCTAACTATCACCTACCCTGCTAGCACTGGCAGAAACTTTGCTGAACTGCTCCGGGTAATTGATTCTCTACAACTCACCGACAATTACAGTGTGGCAACTCCTGCTAACTGGACTGATGGCGGCGACTGCGTAATCGTGCCTTCCCTGAAGGATCCTGCCGTCCTCAAGGAGAAATTCCCTAAGGGCTACAAAGAAATCAAACCCTATTTGCGGATGACTCCCCAACCAAATAAGTAGTTTAGGTAGTCAGTAACTAAGCCCTAAAGGGACTAAGCTTGCCAGATATGTCGTCTAGCAAGCTGTACTGACTAGGCTGGGTTTTAATCAGTTAACAGGATATCTAGATATACCTAGATTTTTCTTTTCAGATTTGCTCTAACTGTGGAAATCATCGTCACAAAATGCCATTAA
>JANMHD010000346.1:0-21262 GCA_031374985.1 Coleofasciculaceae cyanobacterium OTE_70_metabat_329
AATTGGGACAGACGATCAACCAAAGGATGGCCAACCCACGTGGCATTGGCTCCTTGAGCTTGGAAAAATTTTGCTTCGGCAGGAAAAATAGCGAGGATGCGATCGACAATCCGCACCACTCGCTTAACGTCATTAGGGAAAGGCCACCACACCCAAAATTGGGGAGCAATGTAGTAGGCCAGGGGTATCTGGGGCAGGGTTCTATGGATATAGTTACCAATTACCGAATTGGGACCCCAATAATCAATCAGCACCACCAAATCTGGAGGGTGTTTTTTGAGGTAGGCCTTGGCTTGTTGTTGGACTCGTAAAGTAGGCAATACAAACTGAGCCGCTTCGATAATCCCGGCAGAGCCGATCGCAGTGGTATCTCCCAGAATTTTTGCCCCGGCTGCGGCCATCCTCGCTCCCCCCAAGGCAGTGATCTCCAGGTCAATTCCCTGAGCTTGAGCCTGACGGTAGAGTGCTGCTACCAGCATTCCCCCTTGGAGATCTCCTGCCACTTCCCCGGTGCTAATAAAAATTTGCTTAGGCATACCTAGGCGACGGCGGGTTGCACTGCGGAGGGGCTACGATTAATCACTTGATCAATTAATCCATACTCCTTAGCTTCTACAGCAGACATAAAGAAATCCCGTTCCGTATCGGCTTCAATGGTTTCGTAGGGTTTCTTAGTATGTTTTGCCAATAGTTCGTTCAGACGTTGCTTATGATAAAGAATTTCCTTGGCCTGAATCTCGATATCAGTAGCTTGTCCCTGCGCTCCACCTAGGGGTTGATGAATCATAATCCGGGAGTGGGGCAGGCTCATGCGTTTGCCTTCGGCTCCGGCACTCAACAGAAATGCCCCCATGCTGGCAGCTAATCCGACACAAATAGTAGAAACATCAGGACGGATTTGGTTCATGGTGTCAAAAATGCCCATGCCAGCAGTGACGGAGCCACCGGGAGAGTTGATATAGAGGTAGATGTCTTTTTCGGCATCTTCAGATTCTAAATAGAGGAGCTGGGCCACAATCAGGTTCGCCAGATCAGAGTCCACCTGTTGCCCCAGAAACACGATGCGTTCCCGCAATAAGCGAGAGTAGATATCAAAGGCGCGTTCTCCGCGACCGGATTGTTCAATAACTGTAGGGATCATAGGTGCTGATAAGCTAGTTAATTTTATGGTTCTCCTAAATTGTAGCGTTCAGGGCAGCAACTTGTTTGAGAACTCCAAAAAATCAGTTGGATTATAGATCTATTTGAGCGATCGCTTGGGCTAGGGGCATTACAAAATAGTTATAATTTCTTCCTCCTCTAAAAGTAGTGATAATCGATATTGCCCCGCAACGCTAAAGCGATCGCCCGCTCCATCTTTTCCGTCCAAAACTATCGCTTCTGAATCTATCCGAATCATTCGCCCTTGAGAAGTTAGCAACGTTATCGGGGTTTGAGCTAAGGCTATTCCTGCCAAAGTATCTTGTTTATTAGCAAACCGCATCCCTTGAGTTCCCAATTCCCCCCTGCTCACTACTCGCATAGAATTAATAGAAAAGAGTTTGCTATAGCCATATTTACTAATTAGCAAGATTTGCCCTTGAGGAGTGAGACTAACTAATCCCACTAATTTCTCCTTGGGTCTTAGAGGTGTCACCTGCTGCCCTTGAGCAGCCCGGCCAAGAATGGGTAGCTGTCGATCGCTAACCTCCCAACGAAGCAACCTTCCACTACTGGTGGCAACAATTAAATTACTCTGGGCTGGGGTTTTGATCAGGTTGATGTACTGGAGGCGATCGCCCTCCTTCAGTTTAAGAAGAGTCAGACCCCGCATGGTCAAATCCTGAAAATCCTGCATGGGTAAGCGCTTAATCATCCCCTGTTGAGTCAACAAAATTATCTGCTCTAAGGTAGGGTCTTCTGGCAGCACAAAATAACCAACGACCTGATCTCCACTAGCTTGGGCTGATTTGGGTAAGAGGTTTTCTAAGGGATTACCGTGCTGCAATCCGGCGGCGGGGGTAATATCTTGTACTTTTACTCCGTAGGCTTTACCTAGCGCTGTCAACAAAATGAGAATAGCTTGAGTATTAGTGGGTAGGGAAGTAATGACTACCCCTACTCCTGCCCTCGGAGTGATGGGAGTCGTAGGTAATAGGGGTGTTTTTACCCCACTTTTCTGCCGTTGCACATGGCGATCGTGGGTAAACTCTAGGACGACATCTAAGGGGGTTGTAAGTTCAGTGCTTAGGGGTAGTTGATTTTCTTCTGTTGTTTTTTGACGCTTAGAATTTCGGCTCTTGGGTAAGGTGCTAGGTAAGGCAGTTTGGTCTTGAGAGTCATCGGTTAACCCTGTAGTGGTTAAGGGCGAGTCGTCTGAGAGAAGATTCTTTGAGAGATTAGTTTTATTAGGGGGTTTGGCTAATGAGGAGTTATTCGGGGATAAATTACTGGAGGATGAGTTAGGGCTATTGCGACCCAACATCGCATCTGGGGCAGAATTTTGGGGTAGCCGAGTGCGGCGGGGATCGGCAAATTTCTTTTTTAGGCTCCGTAGGTCTTTTTTCAAAGCCTTGAGGAGTTCCTGACGCTGGTCTAGTAGTTTTCGCAGGTGGGTAATACGATCGCTTAATTCCTGAAACTCCTGTTGCAGATTCTGCCGTTCCATACCAGTCAAGCGGCGGAGGGGCATAGCCAAAATAGCATCGGTTTGGCGATCGCTTAATCCCAATCTAGTTTCTAGGGCTAACTTGGCAGTACTGCCATCGGGGGCATGACGCAAAACTTCAATTACCACATCTAATTCCCCTAGGGCTGTGAGTAGCCCTTCGACAAGATGAAGTCTTCGTTCTGTTTGCTCTAGTTCATAGCGGTATTGGCGTCGGAGAGTAGCTTCCCGAAAGCCCAAGAACTCAGTTAATAATTGCCGTAGGGTTAGTTGCCGGGGTTGCCCATCCACGATCGCCAGCATGATCACCCCAAAGTTTACCGCTAGGGCTGTCTGGCGGCGTAATTCTTGCAAAACCTTCTGGGGTTCTGCATCCCGCTTGAGTTCAATAACTACCCGCATTCCTTCCCGATCGCTCTCATCCCGCAGGTCAGAAATGCCCTCAATCTTCCCCGCATTCACCAGTTCAGCCACCTTCTCAATCCACCCAGCCTTATTTACTTGGTAGGGCAGTTCTGTGACTACAATCGCCTCCCGGCGGCGCTTACCCCGGCTGGCTTCCATCGTTTCCATATTGGTGATGCCCTGGAGGGGAATACTCCCCCGGCCTGTGCTGTAGGCATCTCGAATTCCTGCTAACCCAGTAATCTCACCCCCTGTGGGAAAGTCTGGAGCCGGAATAAGTTGCCAGAGTTGTTCATCGGGCATATCTGGGCGATCGATCAAAGCAATCAAACCATCCACCACTTCCCCCAAATTATGGGGCGGAATATTAGTCGCCATGCCCACAGCAATGCCGGAACAACCATTGAGGAGCAAAATGGGCAACTGGGCCGGCAGCACCACTGGTTCCTGTTGAGAATTATCAAAGTTGCCGATAAACTCTACCGTTGCTTCCCCGATTTCTGGCAGTAATGCTTCATGGGCAATGGAGGCAAGGCGAGTCTCAGTATAGCGCATAGCCGCCGGGGGGTCATTATCCACACTGCCAAAGTTGCCATGCCCTCCTAAAAGGGGATAACGGGTAGAAAAATCCTGCACTAACCGCACCAGGGCATCATAGACAGATTGATCCCCGTGGGGGTGATATTTCCCTAGCACATCTCCCACGACTCTGGCACATTTCCGGTAAGGACGATCGGGAGTTAGACCCAATTCGTGCATGGCGTAGAGAATCCGGCGATGCACTGGTTTTAAGCCATCCCGGACATCCGGCAAAGCCCGTCCCACGATCACACTCATGGCATATTCCAGATACGATCGCTGCATCTCCCCATGAATAGGAGTCGGAATGATATTGCCGGAGTTTAAGATGTTGAGTTGTTTTGTCATGGGTTTGACCGTTGCGGGTGATATTTAGCTTAATAGACGGGAAGCCCATCTCTATAATTTCTCTGTAAATGTCTCTGTAGATATAGAATCAGGAGAATCAGGATCGGCACAAAAGTTGCCTGCTAGAAGGATTACATCCTCTCATAATCTGACAGGTAATACTCTTAACCGTCAGAGAGGAGATGAGAAAACGAGTAAATATTCATGTTATAGTTTGTCAATCTTAACCATCATCTTTTACCTCCATTCTCATCCCCAAACCCTAAATATTCAGTTTATGAAAACCGTTTTACTTGTTGAAGATGATCCAATTAATGCCCGTGTCTTTTCCAAGATTCTGGTCAAGCGGGGGGGATTAGCAGTAACGCATACTGAAAATGTGGAAGAAGTGATGCAAATTGCCCAAGCTAAACAGGCAGATATCATTCTCATGGATGTCTCTCTCTCCCATAGTGTTTATCAAGGTAAGGCAGTAGATGGTATCAAGATCACCCAAATGCTCAAGGCAGATCCCCTCACGGCTAATCTCCCAATTATTTTGGTGACAGCTCACGCTATGGAAGGCGATCGAGAAACTTTCTTGAAGCAAAGTGGGGCTGATGGCTACATTTCTAAACCAGTAGTAGATCACCAGTTATTTGTTGATCAGATTATGGCACTACTGCCAGATTAGTGGCTGATGTGATTAGTTAATCTTTTCAGTACAAACATACTACTACGGTGTGGTCAGAACTGGGACTGATTGTCGCTGAATTTGAGTAATTGCCGTCTGGACTTGGGGCAATTCTAAAAACTCTTTGCTAGTAGCCATTAATCTGTCTCCCCAGAGGTTCTGGCGGAGAAACTCTAGATCGGCATAGCGCAAATCTTGCCGGAGGGCATCTGTACCAAGGGTAATTGCCCGCTCCCGTTCTCCCAAAGCAAAGGTAGCTACAGCGATCGCTACTTTAGGCTCAGTAGCTTGGGGATCGATCGCAATCGAAGCCTGCCATTTGGCGATCGCCTCCCTAGGTTGACCTTGCTCATAGAGAACCAAACCAATATTAGTCAAAGCCGGCCAAAAATCCTTTTCCACAGCAACGGCACGTTCGTAGGCAGTGATTGCGTCTGAATATTGTTTTAATTTCAAGTAGGCATTACCTAGATCAAACCAAGCATCAGGAGTATCAGGCTTCAGGCGCAGTCCAGTTTGTAGGTCAGCGATCGTCCCCGGATAATCATTTTTTTGGAACCGAGCCGAACCCAAGGCAAAATAAACTGCTGCTTCTTCTGGAGCCAAACTCTTTGCTCTTTGTAAAGCCGTAATTGCCTCATCAAACTTACGTTGCTGGGCATATATAGTCCCCAAAATTAACCAAGTTTGATAGCGCTGAGGAGCCAACTGACTAGCCAACTCCGCCCGCTGCAAGGCTAATTCTGTCCGCCCAAAGCGAATCAGTCGCACGGCATCCTGAGCCAACTTTAATCCCTGTTCCTCTAAGTCTTGGGTATCCACTTGCAAAGTATAGGGCAGCAGTGCCTGCCCCAAGGATGGCAGGGGAGAAGAGCATAAACCTAGAACTACTAAAATAGAAATAACTGCAATGCGCTTCGGCACAATTTCTCCTCTCATTCATAACAACAGCAATACCCAATGTAGTGATTAACTCTTAGGGCAGTCAAGAAAATAGCTTAATTAGATCTTAATTTTAGAGGTAGTCCCAAAAAAGTAATGATTTTAGGGTAAGAATGTTCTTTACACTGCGGGGGATATTTTTACTTGTTTAGCACCACTATTTTAGATAAATTTGACAGACCAGAGTAACGCTATCTAAAACCTTCTTAACCCAAATTCCCGTTAATATACGTAGTTTTTCAGCTAGGACTGCTATATTTATTCTCAGGTAAGGATCACAATCAGCCAAGCCCTAGGGGAAGAGATTATGAGTGTACAGGTAGTTTGTTTGGGTGAGGCTTTATGGGATTATATTGCTGATCAACCGGGGGAGACTTTTGATCAAGTAACTAGCTGGACAGCTTATGCCGGCGGCGCACCAGCCAATGTTGCCTGTGGTTTAGCAAAACTAGGCACACCAACAGCTTTTGTGGGGGCAGTAGGAACAGATCCAGAGGGGGAAGAGTTGATAACTATCTTCCAAGACCGGGGAGTAGTGATGACGGGTCTACAGCGTTATGGGAAGAATCCAACTCGGAAAGTTTACGTAACTAGGACGGAAGATGGCGATCGCATCTTTGCTGGGTTTGGCGAAAATAGTCCGACCAGTTTTGCAGATGCCCATCTCCAAAAGCAGGAGTTGCCCGCCGAGTTAATTGCCTCTGCTGATTACTTGGTAATTGGTTCTTTAGGATTAGCCTACTGGGATACTAGATCTGCTGTGCAGTGGGCGATTGGTCATTGCCTAGAGCATAACCATCGGGTGGTCTTAGATGTTAACTGGCGACCCATGTTTTGGTCTTATCCAGAAGCTGCCCGGCCGATGATTCAAGGAATTTTGCCCGTAGTTAGTATCCTCAAACTGACAGAAGAGGAGGCGTTATGGCTCTTTGACACGGAGGATTTAGATTTAATTTCTTTGGATTTACCCTCAGTGGAGGGGATTCTGTTAACTAAAGGTGCGGCGGGTTGTGATTATCTATTTGGCTCCCAGCGGGGACATCTACCCGCCTTCCCGGTGACCGTAGAAGATACCACAGGAGCTGGAGATGCATTTTTGGCTGGCTTCCTCCATCAGCTTTGTCAAGGGGGAGTAGAGGCCTTGGCTGATGGGACAAAATTGCTAGAAATGTTGCAGTATGGCAATGGGATGGCGGCTTTAACAGTTATGGGCAAGGGGGCGATCGATCCCCAGCCCGATGCCGGAGCGATCGCTAGTTTTTTGCAGCAACAAAAATAATGGGGAAAAAGGGCTGAGAATTTCTCCCCTCTCCCGCTCTGGGAGAGGGGCTGGGGGTGAGGGCTTCTTATCATTTACGCAAGAGGTCTACTGAGTTGGTTTAGGCGATCGCTATTTATTTTCACCGATCAAGGTAAAAGCTGCCCAGTTTTGGGGATGGGGATACTTAGCTTTGGTGGCTAACATTGCTTGGCGAAGAGCAATAGATTCATCAGGGTTAGTTTGGAGTTGTTGATAAAATACCTCCATAAGTTCGGCAGTAGGAGCATCGGGAATTGCCCAGAGAGAGACTAATATACTGGCAGTCCCCGCCGCAATGAACGATCGAGCCAACCCAATCACCCCATCTCCCGTAATCTTTCCCCGCCCCGTATCACAGGCACTGAGAACAACTAATTTACTATTAAGCCGGAGATTCAAGATTTCTGAAGCCGTGAGTAAGCCTTGATTTTGTTGAGAAATATTAGGGGCAGCTTGAGTATTAGTTGAAGTATTACCTGAAGTAGCACCTGTGGCTAAGGCCAAGGCTCCCGGTACACCAGCACCACTAAAATCATCTAACAAACCGTGGGTAGCTAGGTGAATAATTTTTGCTTGGGGCATTCTGTGGATAATTGCTGCTTTAGTTGCTTGGTTGTTTGTTAAGGCAGAAGTGTTGAGGATTTGAGCGATCGCCTTAGCCTCGGTTTCTGCTCCCGGTAGATTTTCTAATTGCTGGGGTGGCAGTCCCGGCAGGGTGATTAGGGGCATGGTAGGATTACCGACGACTAAAAGCTCCTGTCCTGAGGCTCTCTGACTTTGTTGCTGAGTTAGTTGTAGTACCTGTATTGAAGGAGCAGTTTGCAGAGTGTATTTATCAATTAGATATTTTCCGTCGGTATCTTGCAACGCCGGGAAAGGCAATAGGAATAAACTTCGATGGGGAATAATGATTAGCCGGTTTGAGCTAGTTTCTTGGGGATTTGTTTGGGGATTCGGCAAAATATCTGCGATCGGGCTAATTAAAAGCTGGTAGAAATCCTGCAATAGTTTTACGTAGGTACTCCTGCCCCCACCCCGTCCCACCCCTAAGGCATCACGAGTCCGGTTGACCATTTCTGGGAGAGTAGTATTTTGCTTTTGCCATAAGGGTTTGAGATCTACTCGGCGTTGGTGAATTTCTCCGTTGGGCTTAACTACCCAGATTAATAATTCAGATTCTTGGGGACGTAGTTGATCATTAACTAAAAAATTTTCATAGATAATAGAATATTCTACCAAGGTTGCCTGCTGACTTTGGGCAACTTGTTTAATCTGCTCAAGGGTAATGGAATTAGTGCGTTGAATTCGGGGAGCATTGGGAAGGAGGCGGCGAGAGAGAAGTTCGACAAAAGCTCTAGCTCTCGATCGTTCCGAAATTTCTAAAGCCTGTTCTGGTTTATTTTGGTTTGTCAGAAAATTTTGAAAATTATTATAAATTGCCCCTTGAGTCTCTAGAAATGAAACTTTATAAGCATCATTATCTCCTAGATTTTGACGGACTTTCTCCCAAGATTCTATACCTTGGATAAACTGTTTTTCAGATGCAGATAAATCCTTAAACTGGTTATAGGCAACGGCAAAATTATTTCTCGCTAACCCCGCCAAACCACCAGCCTGAGCGGGAATAGAATTAACAAATTGTTTATAGAAATCAATAGTTTGTTGTTGATTTTGTCCCCCCGTAGGCTGATTAACTCCCCGTTGCAAATAAGCTAGCCCCAAATTACCTCGAATAATGGCAGCCATTCTCGCTTCAGTAATATCAAAAGCAACTTTTAATCCTTGTTCATAAAAATTAATTGCCTGCTCTAAATTACCCGAAAAATAATAAGCTCCCCCCAGATTACCCAGAGCTTGAATTTCTCCTAAGCGGTCTTGATTTTGCCGGACTAGATCTAGATATTGCTGCTGAAAGTCGATCGCTTTGCGGTAATCCCCCAAAGTATGATAAGCGATTCCCAAATTAGAAAGGGCTAGGGCGATGGCGGCCGAGTTTTGTAAATTCCGGGCTAAAGTAAGGGATTTTTGCTGGGCATCGATCGCTTTTTGATATTCTCCAAGGGCTTGATAAACTATCCCCAAATCCCCTAAGGTCTTTGCTTCTCCTAGGCGATCGCCAATCTCCTGAGATAATACCAACCTTTTTTCTTGGAACTCCAAGGCTTTGATATACACTTCACTAGCAAAGAAAATCTTGCCCATATTTCCTAGAGCCAATCCCCCTAACTTTGGATCAGTTCCTTGATAGTAATAAGCCTTGTGCCAAGTTTGAGCGAAATATTGATTGAAATAATCCCCTGCTTCGTAGTACAAGCCAGTTCCGGCATAGGCCAAGCCCAGATTCCCCAAGAGCATAATTTCTTTTGCTTGATCTCTTTGGGTTTCTGCCCGCACCTGCTCTAGACTAGCAAGATACTTGGGAATAGCTCGATCGTACTCCCCGTTGGCATGGAGAGAAATTCCGGCTTTAATTAAATCTGCTGAGGCGTAATCACTAATCTGGGGCTGTCCGGTATTAGAAAAATAAGCAATGCCCTTAGCGCTAACATACTGCCCTTCCCAAATAATGTTTTGAATGGGTTGGTAGAGAGATAAAAGCTGGGAAGGAGAATCTTGAGCTTGGGCAGGAGCTATCCCGTCAAAAAAATAGCCCCCCAAAAGATTACTGCTGATGACCAACAAACAGCTAAATAGGAAAGCTACTAGGTTTTTTTTCCAAGTACGGGTAAAAGTAATAGTCTCGATCGAAGTATTTCTCTGATTCACTAGAACCTCAAACAAGATAGATCATGAAAGACTACCCTATCAATCTATTCTATAGCCCATAATAAGAGGAATCTACAGCACTTTTCATGATGGTTAGCTGCCGTTGAAACTAGGGGAAAGCCCATTCCTGACCAACTTATTATCCTGCTATCTATCAAGTCGTAGTTGACACCTTTTGATAGGGAGTTTCCCTTAGTGTACCAGCGAATCAAAGGTTCGTGAACCTAACCGAAGGGGCGGAAGGAATAGTTAGCTGTAGGAGGAACATTGGCATTAATGACTTGGACTACACCCACATTCCATTGAAACTGATCATTAGATGAAAGATTACGCCACCAATTAAAGCCGATCGCATTATTAGTCGGGGTATTACCCACAGCATCTTCATTTAATAAACGTCCTACTAAACGTTGGGCGCGGAAGAAATCAATACTTCCTACCTTAAATTTATTTAGCCAGCGCTGATACCACGCCGCAGGCAACAAACCACCGGTAACTATTTCCATTTCTGTTTCATCCAACTCCATCAACCATTCTGGGGAAATAGATAAGGATATATTTTCTTGATTAGACATAATATTTCTACTCCTTAGTAAGATTCTTTGTGTAGTTTCTTTTTCAGATTTACTTTAGGGCGGGTATGTTCCTGAAAGTCTCAGAGGAAATATCTCTGATGAGGGGATATTTTACTTCTAGACCTTTATTTAGTCTTGTCTCTAGAGGTTTAATTTCATAGCTAGGAGAGCGATCGAGACCCCAGTAGGGAGTACTAAAAAATAGCATCAAGGATACATAGCATCCCCAAAAAAGAATTACCAAAAATTGCCAATCCCGACGGTTAGCAAGGATCGCCCCAGAACCCATCGTCAAAGCTACAGCACTCATCAGGAGTAGAAGTAGGCCTCCCAATCGATAGGAAACAACATAACCTACACCCCCCAAGGCCATTAGAGCTAGAAAGCTTAAACCTCTTAGCCAAAAGCGGGGATAGGGTTTCTTTTCTGGTAATTGGAGAGCATCACTAAAATAAGCACCTAAAATTAAAGATAAGGCTGGATAAATAGGCAGGGGTGGCCAAGTAGTGCTGGGAGTAAAAATACTCAGAATTACGTAAAAAGCTACCCAGACTAGGGTTAGCCTTGCCCAACTCCAATTACGTTGTCGCAACGCAAAAACTAGTCCGGCGGGAAAAAAGTACAACCAAGGCAATCCATACTTCCAGACCTCTAAGGCATAGAACCCATGCTGATAATGAGGGAGATTTTTTTGCCCTAGAGTAGTAAAAAATTGACTAATAGCTGACTGCCACCCCAAACTTTGGCAGTATTGATACCACTGTGCTCCATACCATCCCAGCATTGGGGTAGTACCTAGAAAAATCCCACTCCAGAAATAGCTACAGCTAAGTAATCTGGGAGTATCCCAAGCTAAAAAAACCAAGGTAATAACTAGCCAAGGTAAGCCCCCTAGTCCTTGGAGCAGCCCTAGAAGACCTAAGCAGAGACCAGTCCCTAAGCAGTAGCGGAGATCCCGCCGTGATCGCCCTATACACCAGGCCAAGGCTACAATCAAAAACAACACGGCTCCATCCCCCGTTGCCAAGCGCCCATAGCTAATTACTGGAAGTAGGGTGAGGTAGATAAAACCGGCAAAAATAGCTTTTCTCTGGGTCAAAAATATTTCCAAGCCTAAGCCATAGATTAGAGGCACAGAAGTCGCTGCCAGCAGCATTCCCGGTAAGCGAGTCATGCCCACTGTAAAGCCTCCTAGTTGATAAGCCAAGGCAATTAGTAGTTCTAGGAGGGGGAAATGTTGTAGATTGAAATTCTTTTGGGGAACCCAGGGTAGAGATGTCGCTGTTCCTTGCCAAATCTCCTGAGCAACTTGAGCCATTTTGCCTTCATAGCTTTTTTGCAGGGGCAGATCCCGCAGGTGAAAGCTAAATAAGATCATTGCTGCCCCGAAGAAGACATAAAACCAAAACCACTTATTCCAGTAAGGTTCTGGCTCTTGATTTTTGTGCGATCGCCCCCAAGCGGAAATTTGACTATCCATAGCTAAAATTTTTGATTAAAATT
Organism: Coleofasciculaceae cyanobacterium OTE_70_metabat_329; assembly: GCA_031374985.1. Taxonomy (GTDB): domain Bacteria; phylum Cyanobacteriota; class Cyanobacteriia; order Cyanobacteriales; family JAAUUE01; genus JAAUUE01. Next base: position 11,739 of record JANMHD010000346.1, read on the forward strand.
GTCTAGACCAACTTTGAGGCCAGCGCTCCACTACTACTTTAGTTTGGGTAAAAAATTCGATCGCCTGATGCCCCTGTCCATGCAAGTCTCCAAAGAAACTATCCTTCCAGCCGCTAAAGGGAAAGAATGCCATGGGTGCAGCTACCCCAATATTAATTCCAATATTCCCCGCCTCCGCCTCATAACGAAACTGTCGGGCTGCCGCTCCACTGGAAGTAAATAAACACGCCATATTCCCGTACTGGCCACTATTAATTAGGGCGATCGCTTCTTCCATAGTTTGCAGATGGATCAAACTCAACACCGGGCCAAAGATTTCAGTTTTGGCAATTTCTCCCGCCGGATTCACATCTTCCAACACCGTGGGGCGGACAAAATAACCCTGTTCATAGCCGGAAATCTGAGGTTGCCTACCGTCTACCAGAGGTTTTGCTCCTTCCATCAAACCTTGATTAATTAAGGATTCTACTCGATGTTTACTCACTTGGGTAATGACTGGCCCCATCTGAACTGCTGGATCTAAACCATTGCCCACAACTCGCTCCGTGGCAGCTTGAGCGATCGCCTCCGTAAATTCCCCCCTGACTTCCCCTACCGTCATGGCTACGGAAGCCGCTAAACACCGCTGCCCTGCACAACCAAAGGCACTATCGGCAATAATTTTGGTGGTCATAGCAATGTCCGCATCTGGCAGAATGATCACCGGGTTCTTTGCCCCTCCCTGGCACTGGGCACGTTTACCGTTGGCCGCAGCCCGACTGTATACATAACGAGCCACGGCCGTAGAGCCGACAAAACTAATCGCCCGGATGGCTGGATGATCGAGGATGCCCTCCACCACTTGCTTATCCCCATGCACTAGATTCACTACCCCAGGTGGCAAACCCGTGGCTGTTATTAGTTCCATGACCTTGTGCATAGTCAGGGGAACCCTTTCGGAGGGCTTGATGATATAGGTATTCCCGCAAGCGATCGCGTAGGGCAGAAACCAAAAGGGAATCATTCCCGGAAAATTAAAGGGGGCAATCACCGCTGCCACCCCCACCGGCTGCCGGATCATAATTTCATCAATACCCTTGGCAATATCTTCGGAATTATAGCCCTGCATGAGGATCGGAATCCCGCAGGCAATTTCTACATTCTCGATCGCTCGGCGGAGTTCTCCCTGAGATTCTCCTAGGGTCTTACCGCATTCTTGGGTAATGGTTTGAGCCAAATCTGCAAAACTTTCTTCTAATAAATTCTTCAACTTAAATAAATACTGGACTCTCTCGGTGGCAGGAGTCCGGCGCCAACCCTGAAAAGCGATCGTCGCCGCCTCGGCAGCTTGATTTAATTCTCCTACAGTAGACAGGGGAACCTGGGCCAAAACCTCTGTAGTTGCCGGATTGATGACATCTAGATAGTGCTGTGTCTCTGAGTTAGACCACTGCCCATTGATGTAGTTTGGTAAAACTTTTTCAGAGGCCATAAGCTAGAGTATTTTTTAAGATTATTTATCGAGAAACCTAGGCAACCAAGGCAGGTCTGTAGTTCCCAAATCATAGCCCAGTTGAGACAGAAGAGTAGTTACTTGTCCCCGGTGGTGGGTTTGGTGATTGAAAAAATGGTTAACTAGCACCCAAGAAGGCATAGTACGTAATTTTTGGTCAATCCCACTGGTATAGGTCAAGGGTTGCTCTAGCCAGGAATTAGTTAGCTCTGCTGTCCAAGTAATTATCTGGCGATCGGTCTCTATTCTTGCTTGGTGTAGTTGAGAGAAATCCTTATAAAGTTCCCGTCCAATTTTCCCTGCAAATGGCTGCTGAAGGAATCTGCCTAACCATAGGCGATCGGCCAACAAAGTATGATCTAATGTGCCGTGAATTGAACCGAAAAAAGCTCCCCGGTCTTGCTTGCGCTCTCCATCTCCAAGCTCAACACAAATACCATAAAGTTTTTGGTTCATCCATTGATTATATTCTGCCATCACTTGGCAATACTCTGGGGTGATCATAAGTTATGGAGCAATAATAGAGTAATTTGTGGAGTGATTATTACAGAAATTCCATAGCAGCAGCGATGTTGTTTTAATCAGGGTTATGGTCAGAACCATTGTCACTGGAAACTTCAGTCTCTGGCTGATTGGCAGATTTAATTTCTTCATCGGGCGGAGTGTAATCGATATTAGATTGATCACTTCCCTCTTTTACTTTCTCTAATTCCTTCACCTCTTCTACCACAGGAGTTGGATTCTTCACCGCCGCTATTTCCGCAGCAGAGGCAGTTAAACTCACAGCCTGCTCAATTTGTTCTGCTTCCTGCTTAAATTGGTTTTCAAACTCCTTAGAAGCATCCTGAAAACCCCGCAGAGCCTTCCCCAAACTCTTGCTAATTTCTGGCAACTTTTTCGGTCCAAAAACTAAGAGGGCAACCATTAAAATAATTGCCATTTCTGGCAAGCCAACCCCAAAAATATTCATAAAATTTTCCTACAATATTTTGATCCTAACTGTGGTTTCTATTCTACTGGGTTTATTGCGATCGCCACGACAGCTTGAATATCTAGCAACTAAGTTAACTAGGGGCTTAAATTCCTTGCCTGAATCCCTAAACTTACAAAAAAACCCAGGTCTGCCTGGGATAGTAATTTCTTTTGGTTATGATTACCTAAACTTCTCTACTGACCTAGACTCTTCCAGTCCACACTAATTCCGTCTAGTAATAAAGAAGAGTTGTACAACTGTAGAATAATCAATAAAAATACAAAAAACAAAACCATAAATATGCCCATAACTGGAGTGGTTCCCCAGCCGGGAGCAACTTTCCCATACTCTGAATTCAAGGGTTTGAGAATATCTCCTAACCGTGTGCGTTGTGTCATAAGTTCACCAATACTAAAATTCACTTACTAAAATTCACCGGATTTTTTGACATATTCCTCTGGCTGAAGCCTAAAGGATTCTAGGGTCAAACAGTGATTGCAGGCATAACCCGTCCTACATTACCTAACCCAACAGTCGATGCCCCGACAACGTATCAACAGATTATAACTTCTTTTGCCCTCAAGGCCGGGGCTTTAAACCCATTATTTTTGGTAAAGTATTAAGTAACGTTCATAATTAAGTTATTTATATCTATGGAATCTGCAACAGTTCTTAGTATTTCGATCGCTGCCCTCGTGATTGGTGTCACCGCCTTCTCTGTTTATCTATCCTTTGGGCCTCCTTCCGCGGAGTTGAACGATCCTTTTGAAGACCACGAAGATTAAATTTATTCTATTCCCCCTCTTTTTTCTTTTTACCTAAGAAGAGGGGTTTTAAATATAACTGGTAGCATCTACTAAATTTTTCTCCCGTTACCTCTATCTTCAGAAAGTAGATCATAATGGATATGGATAAAGAGTGATTGCGTACCACCTTATGACACCAAATACTGGCAGCATTCTTGCCACCCTCACCCAACTTACCCAACTAAACCGGACAAATAACCTTACTCATCGGGTTAAAGATTTATCTGTACCTGAATTTATTTGCCTCCTAGATTTTATTACTGCCGAGTTTCAGCAGTTTCTCCGGGCGATCGATATGATCAACAATGAAGCCCTAGAAAGTATGCTGGAGCAGGTGATGGATGCTTTTACCCTAAAAATTGGGCAGATACTCCAAGCCGATCGCACAACTATTTTTTTGCTAGATAGCGAGAAAAACCAACTCTGGGCGAAGATTCCCCAAGGAGAAATGGGACGACCCTTAGAGATGCGGATTCCCCTGAATATTGGGATTGCCGGGCATGTGGCAGTGACGGGGGAATGTCTCAATATTGCCCAGCCTTACCAGCACCAGCTATTTAATCGAGAAGTAGATGAGCGCCCCGGCTACCAGACTAGAAATTTGCTCTGTATGCCAATTTTTAGCAGTTCTAACCAAGTAGTAGCGGTGGTGCAACTCCTAAATAAAACTGGGGAAGGGGAATTTAGTCTTGAAGATGAACAGCATTTTCGGGACTTTGCCGCCTCGATCGGGATTATTCTCGAAACCTGTCAATCTTTTTACATGGCCGCCCGCAACCAACGGGGAGCAGCAGCCCTCCTCAGAGCCACAGCATCCCTAGGGCAGAGTTTAGACCTAGAAGCTACTCTCCGTTTAGTTATGGATCAGGCGCGGAATCTGATGCAAGCCGATCGTAGTACTCTATTTATGCTCAGTAAAGAGCGAGCAGAACTGTGGAGCAAGGTGGCCAAGGCCGATGGTAAGACCATGATGGAGATTCGCATCCCGGCTAACCGGGGGATTGCTGGTTGTGTGGCTTCCACGGGACAGCCCTTGAATATTCCAGATGCCTACAAGGATCCCCGCTTTGACCCTAGTACTGATCAGCGAACGGGTTACAAAACTAGAAATATCCTCTGTATGCCTGTTTTTAACTCTGCCGGGGATCTTATTGCTGTCACTCAGTTGATTAATAAACAGCAGGGTAGTTTCACGGCCTCCGATGAAGAATTTATGCGGGCGTTTAATATCCAAGCTGGGATCGCTCTGGAAAATGCCAAGCTATTTGAGAATTTATTACTAGAAAAGCAATACCAAAAAGATATTTTAGAAAGTCTTTCCGATGCCGTGGTTTCTACGGATCTAGAAGGCAGAATCGTTACTATCAATGATGCCGCCCTAAGTTTATTAGGTTGCCCGATCGCTCATTTACACACCAAAAATAGTGGTCAACTCTGGGAATACAAACTCATGGGGCGCTACGTGTGGGAAGTTATGCCGGTGGATAATCTCCAACTCCGGCTCCAAGATAGCCTCAAGTATGGCGCGCGGCACTACGTCCCGGAACAAACCCTGATTTCTGGTATTGCCTTAGAGCCTGATAAATTAGGGTCTAAGAAAAATAATCAAATTTCTGGCACAAATCCCGCCTCTTCCTACATTCTCGCTTTCCCCGATGAACAAGACCCTGAGAAATATATTCCTTGGAATGAAAAAGATTGGGATAGTAGCGTGACTCACTACCTAACGAAGGATGAAGTACAGACGATCGAACGGAGTATTAATCTCACTGTCAATCCTTTGACTAATCCTCAAGGTATGGTACGGGGGGGCTTGGTAGTTTTGGAAGATATCAGCCAAGAAAAGCGGATGAAAAATATGATGTACCGCTACATGACTCCCGGTGTGGCGGAGCGAGTCATGGCCTTGGGGGAAGATTCCCTGAAAGTAGGCGAACGGCGGGAAGTAAGTATTTTATTTTCTGATATCCGGGGTTACACCACCATGAGTGAGCATATGGGGGCCAACCAAGTCTTATCTCTTTTGAATGAATATTTTGAAACTATGGTAGAAGCGGTATTTGACCATGAGGGAACCCTAGATAAATTTATTGGAGATGCCTTGATGGCGGTATTTGGTGCGCCCCTACCCCTGAGTGAAAATCATGCTTGGAAGGCAGTACAATCTGCTTTGGATATGCGCCGCCGCTTGAAAGAATTTAATGAACGGCAAATTTTCGCCCAGCAACCCAAAATCAGGTTTGGGATTGGCATTAGTTCGGGGGATGTGGTGTCGGGGAATGTGGGTTCCCATAAAAGAATGGACTATACGGTGATTGGGGATACGGTGAATGTGAGTGCTCGCCTAGAAACTGCTACTAAGGAATACCTGTGCGATATTATCATCAGTGAAGCTACCTATCAGCTATGTCACGATCGCATTATTGTCCGGGAGCTAGACCTATTAAGGGTTAAGGGAAAACAAGCTCCCCTCAAGGTCTATGAACTAATTGGGGCATCTAAAAGTACGATCGATCCTCAGTTAGAAAAATTTCTTCATCTCTACCAGTTGGGGCGGGATGCTTACATGCACCGCAATTTCCAGAAAGCGATCGCTTATTTCCAAGATGCCCAAGTCCTTAAGCCCGATGATCATCCTAGTAAAATGCATTTCCAACGGGCAATTAATTACTTAGAAAATCCTCCCGGCGATGATTGGGATGGAGTTCATAATGCTACTTTTTGACCTAGAAGTCCCTGACAGAAACTATTTAATTTCTCTCATTCTTTTTCTATGTTTATATTCATCACCAGAATAGGCAATATTTAAGGGAACTAATTCTCCGTTAGTATACCCTCGGAACCTGCGTCATAAAGCTGAAACACGGATATGGGAATAAAAAATATAGAACGGAGCGGAGTCTGAAGTATAAGAAAATCAAGGTATGATCGTTAGGGGATGTATTAATCCCGATCGAGCCTTGAGAGAGCTTAGAAATATTGAAATTTATAATTTAAAGCCATATAAATGCTGTTATTGCTGCGGATTCAGAATTTTGCCCTGATTGACTCCTTAGAGTTGGAATTTGGGGCAGGGTTGAATGTGTTGACTGGGGAGACCGGGGCGGGGAAGTCGATTATTTTGGATGCGATCGATGTGGTTCTCGGCGGGAAAGTGAATAGCCGCATGATTCGGACTGGCAGCGATCGCTCTTTTATCGAAGCTACCTTTGCTTTGCATCCCGGCGTAAGCTCTTGGTTAACCCAGCAAGAAGTGGAACCCCTAGAAGAGCAAGTATTAGTTTGTAGTCGAGAACTAGCTACCGGTACTACTAATATGCGATCGAGATGCCGAGTAAATGGGGTATTGGTGAATCGGCAAGCCATTGAAGAACTGCGATCGCAACTAGTCGAAATCACTGCCCAAGGACAGACAGTCCAACTCGTTTCTCCCTCAGCTCAGCGCCATCTTCTTGACAATTTTGGTGGCAATCCAGTCCGGCAACAGCTAGAGCAGGTTGCCCAAGCCTACCAAGCAGCCCAAATTATTGCCCAAGCCTTAGAAAAACGCCATCAATCTGCCCAATATCGGCTGCAAAGATTGGATTTATTGCAATACCAAAGTCAAGAATTGAAAGCAGCCCAACTCCAAGACCCTGAAGAGTTAGAGCATTTGCAACAAGAACAAGACCGCCTTGCCCATGTGGTGGAATTGCAACAGCTAAGTTACCAAGCCTATCAACTGCTATATCAAAATGAGAGTGATTCCTCCGTAGCAGACCTTTTGGGGAAGGCAGAGGGAATTCTTAGTAGTATGGTGGGCTATGATCCCCAGTTACAGCTAGTTCTAGATTTGGTAAATAGTGCCGCCCTGGCAGTAGTTGAAGCGGGGAATCAAGTAAATGCCTACGGAGACGATCTAGAGAGCGATCCAGCCCATTTAGAGGAAGTCACCCAGCGGATCCAACTCCTGAAGCAAATTTGCCGTAAGTATGGAGCAACTTTGGGGGAAGCGATCGCCTACCAAGCGACGATCGAGGCTGAACTATTAGAACTTACAGATTCTGAACAATCCCTAGAAGAATTAACCGAGCAGCATCAACAGCTAGAGAAGCAACTAGTTTTAGCTTGTCTAGGGCTAACTAACCTCCGCCGGACTGCCGCTCAAACTCTGGAATCTCGCCTTGTGAAAGAACTGCGCCCCCTCGCTATGGAAAAAGTCCAGTTTCAAGTCCAGATTTCTCCCGCCAATGCGACAGCTAGTGGTGCAGATCAGGTGGAATTTTATTTCTCTCCTAATCCCGGCGAACCCTTGCAATCTTTAGCAGCTACTGCCTCTGGTGGAGAGATGAGTAGATTTTTGTTGGCACTTAAGGCCTGCTTTGTCGGAGCTAGTGATCGAGAAACCCTGATTTTTGATGAAATTGATGTGGGAGTATCGGGGAAAGTGGCTCAAGCGATCGCAGACAAACTTCATACCCTCAGCCTGACTCAACAAGTTCTATGCATAACCCACCAACCGCTAGTGGCAGCTTTGGCAGATCAACATTTTCGAGTAGATAAACAAATAATCAATCAGCCTCTAGAAGAGCCGCATCATTTAGATAATCTAGACAATTCTAATCTTCAGAGTGATGAAAATAAAGAAAATATTCGGACTGTAGTTCGAGTTAGTACCTTAGAAAATCAAGCTCAACGCCAAGAAGAACTAGCCCAACTAGCCGGCGGGAAATCTGACCAAGAAGCCTTACTCTTTGCTGCTTCTCTGCTGACTCAAGCTGCCCATAAACGACATGTGGATGCCACTACTATCCCTTCTGCTAAACAGGAACAAAGGAAAAAAATATCAACATCCTGAAGTTTTCGATAAAATGTTAGATAGTCCTACAGGCTATAACAAACAAAAAATTTACATAATCCCCTTGACGATTGCGATGTCTCAACTTTAGGAGATAAAACTATGTGTATTTGTATTAATTGTACTTATGTCGATCGCTGCTTCACCTACCACGCCGTAGAGCATCAGCATCAACAACCCCACCTAACAGAAACCCCAACTTTTGAAGCTACGGAACCTACCATTAATGTCAACATTCGGACTACTGACCAAGAAATTCAAATGGAGTGGGATGTAGTTGGTTGCGAAAGCTTTGCCCCCGAAATGGGCAAGTGGGCAAAACTCCGCCCCGGTGAACTAATTCCTACCTAGGCTACTGTTAAGTTCTCTAGTCTGGTTTAATTAGGATCAACAAAGTTTTATTTATTTTGACTAATTATTGACCAAACTATGGAAATTTTATTTACTGCTTTGGGGAAAATTCTCCTCCTAACCTTGTCAGTGCCGGCCGTGGCAGCTTTAGTTTTGGAACTGAAATGGCGATCGCGCCCCGGCAATAAGATAGACCTAACATCGGGAGATTGGAGCTACGTGGTTTTTGAGCCAGAGCAGTATGTTTTGGTAGGGAAATTAGAATTAATTAACTACAATCCCACTAGGGAAGTTTTTATTCCCCACGTAGAACCCAAAGTAACCCTGCTTTCTGAAGAGAGTCTAGAAGGAATTACTTATAAGTGCCAAGTTTCCCCCCGCCACCATGATTTTCCAGCGAAGAATGATGGCTATTGGTTTGCCTATATTGTCAATCCCAAAATGTTAGAGCCTGAAAATAAAACAGGCCTAGAAATTCGCTTAGAGATCCAAGGGGCTGACCTCCAACCTTTACAAACTGCCTGGATTCAGGTTCAGTACGATACCTATGGGCCAGAAGGACTAGTAAGTAAAACTCGGCATATTGTCCTGCCGTTGCAATTCCCTGCTCCTAATCCAAATCCTCAATGGCGACAAACCCCTGTAGCTCAGGTCTTGCCCATTCGTACCCATATTCTTACCCATACCGATCGCCCGGAGGATGTGATCGAGCGTTATGTAACTCCCTATGCTCAACCCGGAGATATTGTCGCCATCAGTGAAAGCCCTATGGCCATCATGCAAGAAAGACTAATCCACTACAAGGAAGTTAAGCCCGGTTGGGTTGCCAAGCGCCTCTGTCAATATTTCCACCCTAAGGGTAGTTTTTCCACTGCTGGGGGGCTACAAGTTTTAGTAGATATGATTGGGCCTCTCAGGGTAATCTATGCTTTTGTGGGGGGAGCATTTTATAAAGCCGTGCTTAAGCAACCGGGAATGTTTTACACTCTTGCTGGCCCTCAGGCCAAGTTAATTGATGATGTGACGGGAACCATACCACCGTACGACCAATTTATTGTCCTCGGC
>JANMHD010000359.1:0-10017 GCA_031374985.1 Coleofasciculaceae cyanobacterium OTE_70_metabat_329
CAAACGAAACGTAGGCAGAATAAAACCTTCTAGTTCTGCTAAACCAGAATACTTAATAGCGATCGGGGTATGTTGGATTTCTAGGCGATCGATGGCCGGGTAATCTTGGGGATTGGGGACAAACTGGGCGGGGCAGTCGTGTTCTTGGAGCAGGGAGACCGATCGCGAGGGCTGGGCAGAAACCAGAAAAGTAGTAGCGGGGCGAGCCAGTTCTTGGCGAATAATTTCTGCTAATTTGGCAAACTGGTGGGGCAGGGTAGGAATCCGGCGACTAGCAAGATTTACCGTCGCTATCGGTTGCTCTACCAAAGTTTCTACTAGTTCTGATAGATACAAATGCAGGAAGCTATCTCCAGCAGCAAGGGCTTGATCGAAAGTGGAATGTAATTTTTGCCGTGAAGGATTTGCTTGACTAAGTTGCTGCCATTGGGTTTCAGCGTAGTCCCAAGATCGATCTGCGTGGGCGCGGCATTGATCTACTTCATCGATCGCTAAGATAGTATTTTCTGGCAGGTAGGCCAAGAGGGATACTAACTGGGTATTATATTCCCCAGTCCCTAAGCCCCAGGCTGCAAAACTAGTAGGCGTAAGGGTTAGGGTCGCAATTTTATCTAAGGATCTCTGGGTAGCCGGATCAAACTCTTTGATCTGTTCTAGTTGATCCCCAAACCATTCCAACCGCACCGGCAGCGACCCCGCTACTGGGAACACATCTAAAATATCTCCCCGCCGACTAAACTGCCCTTCCCCTTCCACGAGGGAGACTCGGCTATAGCCCAGTTCGGCTAACTTTTGGTCTAGCTGAGTCAAATCTGAACTCATACCCTTAGTCAGTTGCAGGCATTGGGGTTGCAGTTCATTCCTAGGGGGAAGATGGGGTTGAAGAGCGGTGGTGGTGGTAACGATCGCCCGCCCCGCAAATTCACCGGGAGTGACGAGATCCGCCAATAGCTGTAGTTGTCCCCAAGTGGTTTCTGACTCCGTAGGAAATCCATCGTAGGGAGAAATATCTAGGGCCGGGTAAAAATTGACTCCCCGCCAGCCCATAATTTCCAGTTGTACAGCCCAGCGACTTGCTTCTTCAAGGGTGGCACAAATTACTAAAAGGTTCTGCCCCGCAGTCTGGGCCATGGCACTAGCCACTAAACCTTTAGGAAACCGAGGCACGCCATTGAGGTGGAGAGAGTGCTTTTGTTGGAGAGTTTTGATTAATTCTTGGGTGAGGGGCGATCGAGCCAATACCCGGAGGATGCCAGCGAGTGTCATAAAACTAACTTTCAACTTTAAGGTAGGAACGCCTCTTTTATCTTAGCAATAATTTGGAGATCAAGAAAGATACTCAAAGATTTAAGTCTACCTAGAAAAAGTTTTTAACTAGGATGCATATTCATCCACAATATTATAAATTGCTTGAGCTAAAGCTGGATCAAGGGTCAATTGTAGAATGCCCGTCTCAGGATTTTTCATGAGCACATTTTCTAATCCCTGAGACTTAAAACGAAGGGTATCTGTATCAGTATTAATATCAATCTTGTAATTATCCCCATCAACTCGGATTGAATCAATATCATCTAGAGAAATTTGATAGGTGGACAGAAGGAGATACTTTAGTCTACTAGATGTTTCAATAATTTCTATGATCTTAGTTTTATCTATAAAGGAGATATCTGCCATAACATTATTTGTAAGTTATTTATTAAATCAAAGGAGAATTCATCTGAAAAAAATATGTCATAAAATCAAATTCCTGAAATTTTCAAGTCTCAGCACGGTTGAAACAAATCAAAAGGTTAGTTCCTGCTAGGGTTAGGGTAGGCAAAAATAAACACAGATGAAACTCTCCTCGGTCTTTATCTTTAGGGATAAAATTACTATTTCCAAGAAGGGCAAATTCTGGTGATAAGGGCGTAATGTAGGCCAAGAAATCCTTAATTCCTAAGTCTTCTCCTTGGGGGCAAAACTTCTTGACAAATTGACTAAACTTTTCTGGATAAACTTGATAGCTACTAGGAAAAAAAAGAGCGATCGCCTCTGATAGATGATTAGCAGTAGTAGGAATGACTAAACCGCTAGAGGTATCTTCTGCGCCGAAGGTACTGCCAACTTGGGAGACTAGGAGATAAATATTTTGTAGGGAATAAAATTGCTCTTCTGTCATAAGTATTATAGCTGGAGTTAATTTAGGTTTAATCAGCAGGAAGTCCCCATGATAAGATTAGCAAAAGATTTACTATATATTCCTTTTCTAAAATACATGAAATCCTACCTCGCCGCTGCTTTGCAAATGACCTCTAAGCCTAATCTTTCTGAAAATCTAGCAGAAGCTGAGGAACTGATTGAATTAGCTGTACGCCGGGGAGCAGAGTTGGTGGCCCTGCCAGAGAATTTTGCCTTCATGGGTACAGAAGAAGATAAACAAAAGCACGGGCAAGAAATTGCTCTCCAGAGTGAAAAGTTTCTAAAAACTGTAGCCCAACGCTTTCAAGTTACCATTTTAGGCGGCGGCTTTCCTGTGCCTGTAGATGCTACCAAATCTTACAACACTGCTCTACTGATAGATGCCGGAGGCCAAGAATTAGCCCGCTATCAAAAGGTACATTTATTTGATGTCAATGTCCCTGATGGCAACACCTACCAAGAATCTAGTACAGTCATGGCTGGTAAAAACTTACCTCCAGTTTACCATTCTCCAGAATTGGGGAATTTAGGCTTGTCAGTTTGTTATGATGTGCGTTTTCCGGAATTGTATCGCCACTTATCGAAAATAGGAGCTGATGTGTTGTTTGTGCCGGCAGCTTTTACTGCCTATACCGGCAAAGATCATTGGCAGGTATTAATTCAAGCCCGGGCGATCGAAAACACCTGCTATGTAATTGCCCCTGCCCAGACTGGACAACACTATTCTATGCGGCAAACCCACGGTCATGCCATGATTGTGGATCCTTGGGGAGTCGTTCTGGCCGATGCTGGTTATACAACGGGGGTAGCGATCGCCGAAATTAGCCCCATCCGTCTGGAACAAGTCCGCCGCCAAATGCCTTCCTTAGAGCATCGAATTTTTTGATAGTCATGGTAAAAAATATCAAAATCATTGCTGCGCCCCTGAAACTATTAATATTAATAGTAATTTTTATAGCTCCATTTATTTTTGTCACTTATCAATTAGTTTCAGAAATAAATATGCGAATTGATTTTACTAATAAGGAAAGTATTGGTATTAAATATAATCAATCAATACGTCAACTATTAGAAAAAGTTCAAAACCATCATCTTTTTAGCCAGATGTATCTTTTAGGTGATGATACTATTAAGATAAAATGGGAAGACGCTACTAATCAAACATCGAACTATATTCAAGAGATTGATACGATTGATAAACAATTAAATCCTGTACTAAAAACCACAGATAAATGGACAGCAATATTTAGAAACTGGCAAGACCTACTTATTCAAGAACCAACGATGACATCGGAGCAGAGTGGCGAAAGCCACAAGCTAATTACTTCCCAAATTGTATCTCTAATTAATCACGTGGGGGATACTTCTAATTTGAATTTTGATCCATCCTTAGACAGTTATTATTTAATAATGACTTTAGTAAGACACCTACCCCGAAATCTAGAGAGTCTAGACCAATTACGGGAATTTGTTGCCAATAAGAAAAAGACTCAAATTACTATCAAAGAAAGGGCAGAATTAATAATTCGCCATAATATTAGTAAGTCTTCTATGGTGGAAACTAAACGGGGATTAGAACTAGCTTTTGGGGTGAATTCTAATATTAGACCATTAATTGGATTTCATCTCAAGGAGAGTTTACTAAACAATGAAATTTTCATTTCTTTAGTTAATCAAATTCTCCTAAATGAAAGTACAGAAATTAATCTTCAGAGTCAAGATTACATAACTCTGGGTAATCAGGCAGTTATTTCTCAATACCAACTATATGATACGATCGCTCCCATCCTGCAAAATCTTCTCCAACTCCGGGTCAACAATTTTCAAGATAGAAGAAGACAAGTTAAGATATTTACCCTGATGGTTTTAGCCGCCTTTGTTTATATATTTTTATCTCTAGCTTCTAATCAAAGAAAACGTCTCCGAGCAGAAAAAAACCTCCGCCAGCAGCAGGAAAAAAGTGAAATGTTGTTGCTCAATGTGCTGCCCCAAGCGATCGCCTCTCGGTTAAAAGAGGGAGATGAAGCGATCGCCGATAGCTTTGCTGAAGTTACTGTTTTATTTGCAGATATTGTCGGCTTTACAGAAATTTCTTCTCGTATCCCCCCTCAAGAGGTAGTTAGCTTATTAAACCAAGTTTTTTCTGCCTTTGATTACCTTGCAGAAATTCATGGTCTAGAAAAGATCAAAACCGTTGGCGATGCCTACATGGTCGTTGGGGGTTTACCTAGCCCTAGGGAGGATCATGTGGAAGCAGTTTTAGATATGGCTCTAGATATGCGAATCTCCATTAGTAAAGTTAGTCAAGAAATTGGTGAAGATTGTCAAATTCGGATTGGAATTAATACAGGCCCAGTAGTTGCTGGAGTAATTGGAATTAAGAAGTTTATCTACGATATCTGGGGTGATACGGTGAATGTCGCTAGTCGAATGGAATCCCAAGGTATTGCCGGAGAAATTCAATTAACGGGGGAAACCTACAATAAAGTCCGTCACAAATATAAGTTTAAGGAGCGAGGTATTATCCCCGTGAAAGGGAAAGGTGAAATATTAACTTATTTGTTATTAGGAAAAGCATAGAAAGATATCTGAAAAATCAAATTTGTAGTCAAATTTGTAGGGTGGTTAATGCCCACCTTATAAGATGAACATAATTATCTGGAAGTTTGCTTAATCCCGCAATACTATCCGTATTAATTATTTTATTAAGATATTCTTGCATTAGCTAAAATTATCTTGTAGGGGCGCAAGGCCTTGCGCCCTTACTAAATTATCGGAAGCAGCTTAGAAAATTCTGCTTAAGCCTTGGCATACTTAGCTGCAAAATCATCTAAAGATACAGCTTTGATTTTGCTGGCATTGCCGGCAGTCCCAAACTGGTTGTAGCGATCGCCACAAACCTTCTGCATGTACTTAATAGAAGGCTTGAGGAAATGGCGGGGATCAAACTCAGCGGGGGCTTGAGCTAGAGCTTCCCGAACGGCGGCGGTGATAGCCAAACGGCAGTCGGTATCAATGTTGATTTTCCGCACTCCATTTTTGATGCCTTTTTGAATTTCTTCAACAGGAACACCATAGGTTTCAGGAATATTACCACCATACTCATTAATCAAAGCTAGTAAATCTTCAGGAACAGAAGAAGAACCGTGCATCACCAAGTGGGTGTTGGGTAAGCGACGGTGAATTTCCGCAATCCGATCCATAGCAAGGATTTCTCCAGTGGGTTTCCGAGAGAACTTGTAGGCACCGTGGCTAGTGCCGATCGCTACCGCTAGAGCATCCACACCAGTTTTGTTCACAAAATCTACAGCTTCTTCAGGATCTGTCAATAGTTGATCATGAGAAAGCACACCTTCAAAACCATGACCATCTTCCTTATCACCCTTCCCAGTTTCTAGGGAACCTAGACAACCCAATTCACCTTCTACGCTCACGCCCACACTGTGTGCTACTTTTACGACCGCACGGGTGACATCAACGTTGTATTCATAGCTGGCGGGAGTTTTGGCATCTTCTTCTAGAGAACCATCCATCATCACACTGGTAAAACCATGACTAATGGCAGAATAGCAAGTAGAAGGGCCATTGCCGTGATCTTGGTGCATAGCGATCGGAATATCTGGATAGGTTTCGGCTGCGGCCAAGATCAAATGTTTGAGAAATATTTCCCCTGCATACTTGCGAGCGCCACGGGAGGCCTGGAGAATAACTGGGCTATCAGTTTCAGCTGCGGCCTGCATGATGGCTTGAATTTGCTCCATGTTATTAACGTTATAGGCGGGGATCCCATAATCGTGTTCTGCGGCATGGTCAAGCAAAAGTCTCATAGGTACGAGTGCCATAAAGAATTTCTCCTAAATTTTTTAATAAGTCTTGGTATTACTTTCCCTTAAATCTTAAAACATTTTGAGCAATTCTCAGCTAGAGAAATTATTCTGGTAGCGAAGAAAATCTCCTAAAATCTTGATCAGCTATATAGCTTTGCCACGTATTCTCCATAGCCGTTGTAGGGGAGAGTAGGGCGGGTTTCCCAAAGCAGACTGGGGGCATCGCTAACTATTCTCTCGGTAGCTTGAGACCAACGGGGATGAGGTTTAGAGGGATTAACGTTTGCTTCTACATCGTACTCATTAGCGTTGATTGTATTCCAGAAAGTTGCTGGTTGAGTGGCCAGAAATTCAATTTTAACGATCGATTTAGCTCCTTTAAAGCCATACTTCCAGGGTGTAACCATCCGTAGGGGCGCACCATTCTGCTTGGGTAAAGGTTTGCCGTGCACTCCGGTGGCAAAGAAGGCTAATTCATTCATCATTTCGTCAAGGCGCAAACTTTCGGTGTAAGGCCAAGGACGAGCGCCCAACAAGCTCCCACCCTTGGTAATTTTGGGGTCATAGAAGGAGGTAAACCGGACAAATTTTGCTTCACTAGTCGGCTCTACATCCTGCACCAATAAACTCATGGGAAACCCCACCCAAGGCACAACCATAGCCCACGCTTCCACGCACCGAAATCTATAGATTCTTTCTTCGATCGCAAATTTCTTGTTTAACTGATCAAGATCATAAATGCGGGGATTTTTAACTAAGCCTGTAATCTCTACTTTCCAATTTTCTAGGGGCAACGCTTGGGCTGCTTGCCAGATAGATTTTCCAGTACCAAATTCATAGAAATTATTGTAGGTAGAAGTCAAGCTTTCTGCTGTGATTGGTCTACCGACATCAGTAAAACTGGGGTTACGAATTAGGTTCTTGTAGGCAGTTTGGGAATTTAGGGTAGAGGTGGAATCGTTGTTGCAAGCGGTTAGAGGTAAGGTCGAGGCGGCTAATCCGGTAGCGATCGCCCCCCGGAGAAACTGCCGCCGGTTGAGAAATACTGCCTCTGGAGTGACTTGACTTTCTGGTAGTTGCCAAGCTGGGGGAATTTTGATCAGAGTCATGGAGTTAGTAAGGTTTTTGAGAGGATACTAACTAGTTTCGCAGATCAAAACAGATTTAGAAAGATTTAGAAAGATTCAAAGAGATTTAGAGAAATTCAGCCCGATCGCTATCTTAAAAAACTTGAAAGCTAAAAAGGGCGCAAAGCCTTGCGCCCCTACTATATTGGCTTAATAGACTATCTATAAATCCTATTAAGAGGGAGTTGTATTGGTAGGTTGATTTAGAGGAGTGAGACGGGGTTGATTATCCTGATCTTCAGGGGGATTATTAGGTGGGTTTTGTCCATTTGGAGAATTGCCGGAACGTGGACGAGGAGGATGAGGCGGACGTTGACCCTCCTGCATTCTGGGGGGACGGGGTGGCATTTGCTCAAGAGAAGAGCCATCGGCAGTTGGAGGGGTTTGATTTTGGTTCCCAGGAGAATATTCAGAGTTTTGAGAATTACTAGGAGGATTTGGGCGGCGGGGCGGACGATTTTGGTTGTGTTGGGAATTGTCGGGAGTTTGGCCATTGGAGGGATTGCCGGAACGTGGACGAGGCGGATGGGGGGGACGTTGACCATCACCCATTCTAGGAGGTGGGGTTCTTTGATTAGTGGGAGGGGTGGGGCTAGGTGTAGTTTGGGCAAGGACAGCAGGATTAACGAGATTACTACCTAAGGCTAAAGCGATCGCAACTAGAGGAGCAGTGGTAATATTTAAACCCAAAAAATATTGATGCATAAATTTATTTCCTAATTAAATGGTTGGCTTAGTTACTGGTCAAATTATTCAAACTGGAGCAGTTTCAGGGGAATTTGTTGATATTTCTATTACCCCATGCCTAAATGACAACTTGCCTTCTAGTTTGATGACAGTTTTGTAATTTATTTCTTGATCTTCTAGGCCTAAAATGACAGCAATAGGAAGTAGATAAAGTTCCCTAGGCTTAGGCTCTATGAATATTTTGTATGTGGAAGATGAAATCAAGATTGCCAGTTTTGTGTGTGCTGGCTTGAAAGAGCAGGGCTTCATGGTGGATTATTGTGACAATGGTGATGATGGGTATCTGCGAGCCATGGAACTGAGCTACGATGCGATCGTGCTGGATATTATGCTGCCGGGAAAAGATGGCATGGCAATTCTTAAAGGAATGCGGCGATCGGGTCGTAACACTCCAGTAATTTTATTAACTGCTCGTAATGAACTAGACGATCGCCTAGAGGGGCTAAATCTAGGGGCAGATGATTACATTGCTAAACCATTTTTTGTGGAAGAATTAGTTGCTCGGATCCATGCCGTAGTCCGGCGAGTTTCGGGGGAGCGGCAGAACTTGCTTAAGGTGGGTTTATTGCAACTAGACCGGATTACTAGAGAGGTAACTTGCAATCAGCAATCAGTGGAATTAACCACTAGGGAATTTAACTTACTAGAATATCTGATGCGATCGCCCGGACGAGTTTTCACCCGAACGCAGATACTAGAACACGTCTGGGGCTACGATTTTAACCCCGATACTAATCTTGTAGATGTGTGCATTCAGCGAATTCGTAAAAAAATTGATCTCCTCGGCGGGAAAGGTTATATCGAAAGTGTCCGGGGGGTAGGGTATTGTTTTCGGAAACTGCCCAGCTAACTGCCCATATGAAAAGACTTCCTCTCCACCTCCATTCTTTTCGCCTACGCATTGCCCTAATGGCTTCCCTTCTGGCTGGAATTGCCCTAGTGAGTTTTGGTGGTGCATCTTGGTTACTAATCTACAAGGCAAGGCTTACCCGTCTGGATAGTGATCTCAAAAACCAATTACGGAGGGAAGCGGCTCCACCCCGTGCTGGGGAAGGGCAGTCTTTAAGACAGGATAATAACTATTGGCAATCTTCAGAAGCGGTTATTGGATCTGTTTTTGGGAGTCGGCAAGATGTGTCTCTATTGGTAATTGATCCAGAAGAGCAAACCGTGCATCGTTCTCAAAATTGGCTACTAGTCCAAACTAATTTATTTCCTGCCCAATCTCGCCGTCCCCCCAGACAGGAACCCCCACTGCGTCAGGATAATAGAAATGAGGTGGATCAACTACTAGGTATGCCACCACCCCGCCCCCTAGAAAATCAAGAGGAGCGGCAGGAGAACATTAAGTTAGAAACCCGATCGAGTAGTCAAGGTATTTGGCGAGTCGGGGCGATATCTTATCCCTCTGGAAAAGTGGCGATCGCTGTAAATTTGCGGGTTCTCGATCGAGAAATGAACACCATTAGTCGGGTCTTTTTATTTTCCATCCCCTTAACTTTGGTTCTGGTAGCGATCGGAGCTTGGATCCTCTCAGAACGAGCCTTAAAACCCCTGTATCGAGTCACGGCAACTCTACGGAGTGTGACGGCTACTGACCTGAGTCAAAGGGTTGCTGGGGGTGCTGCTGATGTCGAGTTTGGAGAATTATTGCAAGTATTTAATCAAATGATGGAGCGTCTAGAACGTAGTTTCAAACAAGCCTCCCGCTTTAGTGCTGATGCTGCCCATGAACTAAAAACTCCCCTAGCCATCCTCCAAGGAGAATTAGAGCGCACTCTCCACCGAGCCAAACCGGGTTCTGAGCTTCAGCAAAATTTAAGTAAACTTCTTGATGAAGTGGGTCGTTTGAAGGGAATTATTCGGAAACTCCTCCTTCTTTCCTTGGCAGATGCAGGGAAAATGCGCTTTACGCTAGTAGAAACAGATTTCTCCACCTTGTTACTAGAGTTAGTGGATGACATAGACATGTTGGCTCCTGAGCTGGAAGTGCAGATAGAGATTGCACCAGACTTACGAGCAAGTATCGATCGAGACCTCTTAATCCAAGTTTTATACAACCTAATTACCAACGCCATCAAATATAACCAGCCAGATGGGTGGCTGAAAATCTACGCCCGTTACCAACAGGATACGGT
>JANMHD010000510.1:0-18100 GCA_031374985.1 Coleofasciculaceae cyanobacterium OTE_70_metabat_329
CAACTATGCCCTAGCCCTCTACCAGATCGGTGAAACAGCTAAATCTCTACAAACCATGCAGAATATTGTGCGGAAGTATCCCCAGTTCGCTGATATGCGGGCAGCCCTAACTGCGGTGCTATGGAATAATGGCAAGCAAGGTGAAGCTGAAAGTAATTGGGTAGCTGCCGTAGGCCTTGATCCCCGGTATCGCAATCTCCAATGGCTAGAGGTAAATCGGCGTTGGCCTCCTCAAATGGTAACTGCCCTAGAAAAGTTTCTCAAACTCCAATAATCTCTTGAGTCTGATCCCGCAGTCCAGTATGCTAGAGTAGCTGTCAAATTTTTAATTAACCTATTTTTCCCAAGCCTATGTTGACCTTGAAAATTGCTGTATATATTGTTGTAGGTATTTTTGCTAGCTTATTTATCTTTGGCTTTTTATCCAATGACCCAGCCCGGAATCCTAAACGTCGGGATATGGAGTAGGTAGTCATGAAGTAGGTAGCTAAGGTAGGGGGATTATAAAAATTAGTCCCCTCTGAACTTGTAGTTACTAATTAAGAAATCATGCCCTACCCGGTTCCTTTGCTAGATATACCTATTCCTAGAGAAAATGTGATAACGGAAGTTGTCGCTAGGAGAGCCGATCTAACGGAATCTACGCCCCATATTTCTCAACAGTCTAATCTCAATAGCCCTTCTAGTTATAACCAACAACCAGTTAGTTTAGCAGCGGGTCACAATATTACTATTCCAGAGTTTGTTAATCTTCCTTTGGAATTTTCTTCTAGGGAAGAATTTAGTACTAGAGCAACTGATCTGGGTACTAGTCTCCAAGGTAAGGCATCTTTGGAGACAGAAATGGAGATTAATTATACTAATCTACCGGAATTTAATTCTTCATCTCCTACATATCCTGAAGCTATTACCCCTGAAGTTGCCAGATTAGCTCCTTTGCTGGCCCAGGTTCCTGAGCGTCTCCTCCAGCCTACCCTTCCAGAAGATAATCAACCCCTTAGCCCTTCTTTTCAGCCTTCGATTCCCAATCAAAACCCCAACCGAACTCCTAGACAACTACCTAGCCAAGTACCTAATCAAACCCTTCCCTCGGCTCTCCCAGTTCCAGAAAATACTCCTAGCCCTGCACCTAATCCTGTAATTGAGTTAAATGCCGATCGCCAAGAATTTTCTTTACCCAGACAAGTGGTAACTGCCGAGGGCAATGCGGTTTTACGGTATCAACAGGCCGTGATGAATGCCGATCGCTTACAGGTAAATATCCCCAATCGATTTGTTAACGCTACAGGGCATGTGGTTTTACGCCGTGGCTCTCAGGTATTGCGGGGCGATCGCTTTCAATATTTCCTTGTCCAGAACCAAGGCACCGTAGCTAATGCTAGTGGAGAAATATTCCTGCCCGCTACTACAGGGGATTTCTTGGTAGATAGCAATCCTGTGGAAGGTTTACCTCGTCTGCCCAGTGCTGAAGTTGCCGATCGCCAACCCCTAGAAAGAATTAGTAGTACTGGGGGTTACTCCTTTGTAATTGGAGGTGGAATTAATTTTGGTAGTCTTCCGGCTCCCCGGGCTGGAGGCACAATTAATCGCCTGCGTTTTCAGGCTGAGTCTCTAAATTTTGATAGCACGGGTTGGACAGGGGAAAATGTTCGCCTAACTAACGACCCTTTCTCGCCCCCAGAACTAGAATTACGGGCAGACCGAGCAAGGGTGAATCAAACTCAGCCTTTAGTTACAGAAATTACTGCCGAACGAGCGCGGCTAGTTTTAGATCAATCTACGGAAATCCCCCTTCTCCTCGATCGCTTAGTTCTTGATCGACGAAATCGAGGCCCTTCAATTTTGGATTTTGGTTTTGATAGTGGCGATCGGGGGGGCTTATACGTCCAGCGTACTTTTAGCGTGATCGATCGGCCGGGCTTTTCCTTTAGCCTCACTCCCCAATACTTTATCCAGAAGGCCACGATCGGTGGTGGAGGTCTATTCAATCCGGCTTCCTTCGGGCTAATCGGCAACCTCGATGCTGTCCTTAGCCCCACAACTGTAGCTACGGGCCGGGCAGTATTAACCAGCTTAGATCTTAATCAAGTAGAAACTCGCCTCCGAGCTAGTCTCCGGGTACAGCAAACCATCGGTACTACCCTGCCCCATTTTCTGAATTTGGAGTATACCTATCGAGATCGCCTCTTTAATGGTTCCCTAGGGTTTCAAACTGTCCATAGTAGTATCGGTGCAGTTTTAGTTTCTCCAGCTATACCCCTAGGGGATACGGGGATAACTTTAACCTACCAAGGTGGCATTCAGTACATCAATGCTGATACCAATCGTGTCCGTCTCTTAGCTCCCATCCGGGCAAATAATCGGGTTAGCCTAACTCGCTATCAAGCCTCTGCTGCGTTGAGTCGATCATTTCTCCTCTGGCAAGGGGAACGCCTGCCGGCCACTCCAGACCAAGGATTGCGTTATTCCCCGAATCCGCTTAGACCTTTTCTGCGACTTAATACTTCCTTAAGTGGGGTCTACAGTGGTTATAGCAGTGAGGATAATCAGGAATCTCTCACCGGGAGAATTGAACTAGAAGGGCAGATCGGAAATTTTTCTCGTCCCTATTTAGATTACACAGCTTTTAATATTGGTTATTCCCAGACCATTCGCCAGGGACGATCGCCATTTTTGTTCGATCGATTAGTAGATACGAGAGTCCTAAGTGCTGGAATCGTCCAGCAAATCTATGGCCCAGTCCGAATTGGCTTCCAAACTGCAATTAACCTTGATACCGGGCGACAAATTAGCACAGATTACTTAATTGAATACCGCCGCCGCACCTATAGCGTTACCCTCCGCTACAACCCTGTACTACAAGTAGGCTCCATAAACCTGCGGATTAGTGATTTCAACTGGAATGGCAATCCTTCACCCTTCGATGATGATTCAGGGATTCGCCCTGTAGTGCAGGGTGTAACTAGAGAGTAAAGCCGATGATGAGATTTGAACTCACGACCGATCGATTACGAAT
Source organism: Coleofasciculaceae cyanobacterium OTE_70_metabat_329 (assembly GCA_031374985.1). GTDB lineage: Bacteria > Cyanobacteriota > Cyanobacteriia > Cyanobacteriales > JAAUUE01 > JAAUUE01. The sequence continues at coordinate 3,017 of JANMHD010000510.1, forward strand.
CGATTACTCTACCCCTGAGCTACATCGGCAATTCACTGCAACAGTATTATAGCTGATTCTATAGACAGAGGGAAGATCTTCTGCCCTAATCTCTCCTACAGCAGGTTAGATTCAATTGGAATCAGAATCCTCCTGAATCCCCACGCTAATGCGCCGCTACCCCAGAACCAAGGGGGACTTGAAATCAAAGTTGCAACTTACTAGATCAGAATCTGGTGGAAGCAAAAGAGTTAGATACTTTCCCTAGTATTTCTCTTTTTTTTTATAATTTAGTTAGTATGGCGTTCTTCACTAAGATTAGGATAGACAAGAAGCTTAAGCCTCTTGTTCTCAAGCTACTTCAACATCACAACTCTCTTAGCGATCGCTATATATTAAAATTGTCATGTCAATATAGTTAAAAATACTATTTTTATGGCACTACCAATCTAGGGCGGATTCAAGCCGATTGTTAAAACCATGAGTGAAATAAATCTTAAAAAGTTGCTCACTCGCAAAGAGGTAGCATTTATCATTCGTCAGTTACTAGACAAATCTTCTATAGCTATTACCGATGCTCTAGGAAACCTAATTTTAGGAGAAATTCCCGATCCTAAAACCCCAAGATTTCCCATAAAAATTGCTGAAGAAGTATTAGTAGGGTGGGCAATCGGGGATAAACAGGTAGAAATTTTTATCCCAATAATTACCTATATTCTTAATCAAGAAATTGAAAAGAAAACTTTAGCTCAAGAAGTTCTAAGTAAATATCAAGAAATCAATCTTTTCTATCGTTTTGCTGAAAGAATCGCTTCAGTTTTAGAATTAGAAGTGGTATTAAAAATAGTCTTAGAAGAAGCTAAAAAGTTAATTAAAACTAGTAATGGCTCTATTATGCTATTTAACCAAAATATAGGAATGTTAGAGATAGCTTCTGCTTTTGGTGCTGAAGCTTGTAGTGTTCCAGTTGTTCCCGATCGGGGAATTGCTGGATATATTTTCTCCAGCGGAACAGCAGAAATAGTTAATGACGTTTTGTCTGATGATAGATTTCTTCCCTCAAGTAATCCGATCAGTTCTCTGATTTGTGCACCCTTAAAAACTAGAGATAAAGTAATTGGGATCATTATTTTTAGTAATGAACATCCCATGATTTATACAGCTGCGGATTTAAAGCTATTTTCTGCCCTAGCAAGTCAGGCAGCTAAGGCGATCGAGAATGCTCTTCTTTATAAAGAAAAGGAAGAATATGCCCATACCCTAGAACAAAAAGTTAAAGATCGTACTGCCGACTTAGTAGCGACCCAAGAAGAACTTATTCAATCAGAGAAACTAGCAGCCTTAGGACAACTTGTAGCAGGAGTTGCTCATGAAATAAATACACCTTTAGGGGCAGTGCGAGCTTCCATTAGCAATATCAGTAGTGACATTAATACGATAGTTTCTCAACTACCTCAATTTTTACAACAGCTTTCAGAGAAAGAACAGGCAAGTTTTTTTCTATTAATTAAAACTGCTATGCAAAATAAGGTAATTATATCTTCCCGGGAAGAACGGCAGTTTCGGAGAGCGCTTATTAAAGAACTAGAAGGATTTAATTTAGCAGCTAGTAATCAAGATATTGATTCCCTGGCAGATGTTTTTGTCCAGATGGGAATTACCGGAAATGTCACTCCTTTTGTATCGCTCTTACAACATAAAGAACACTCGAAAATTATGGAATTAGCAACTAGCTTATGCGGTTTAATTACAGATTCTCAAAATATTACAATCGCTATAGAACGTGCATCTAAAATAGTCTTTGCCCTCAAAACTTATGCTCGTTATGATACTTCGGAACACAAAATACCCGCTAAAATCACTGAAAATTTAGATATAATTTTGACTCTCTATAGTAATTTACTGAAAAAAGGAGTAGAAGTTATTCGCAAATATAATCATAACTCGGAAATTCTTTGTTATCCTGACGAACTCAATCAGGTATGGACTAATTTGATTCATAATGCTCTTCAATCCATGACCTATCATGGCACTCTAGAGATTGAAGTAGGTGAAAGATCTAATCAACTATTTGTAAAAATCACTGATTCTGGGAAGGGTATTTCCCCAGAGATTCAGGAGAAAATCTTTGATCCATTTTTCACCACTAAACCCGCTGGGGAAGGCAGTGGCTTGGGTTTAAGTATCGCCAGAAAAATAATTGATAAACATCAAGGAGCTATATCTGTAGTATCGATCCCCGGACGAACAACTTTTACTATCACCTTACCTAGTTTATAAGTCATCAAAAGCTATAGATATCTAGTCTAAAAATCTTACGGGAGTAATCATAGTGCGTAAACATGGAATATTATGTGTGGATGATGAAAAGATAATTTTGCAAAGTTTGCGAAAACAATTATCTCGTAACTTTGGCGATCGCTATCGCTATGAAATTGCAGAAAGCCCAGAAGAGGCATTGGAAGTAATCGAAGACCTAGTAGCTGACCGTATAGAAGTACTAGTGATTGTATCTGACTGGTTGATGCCTAATATGCGGGGAGATGAGTTTTTAATTTTAGTCCATGAAAAGTTCCCTGATATTACTAAAATTATGCTAACTGGTCAAGCAGATAAGGAAGCGATCGATCGAGCTAAACAGTATGCCAATCTTTATTGCTGTATCTCTAAACCTTGGGATGAGGCGTATTTAGTAGAAACTGTGAGAATGGCTTTAGGAGTGATAGATTAGATGTCTAAAATGGCAATTGTAGTTGTCTGTGTAGATGATGAAGCTACGATTTTGAAAAGCCTTCGTAGCCAATTAAGGCGTGGATTGGGAAAAGAATATCGGATTGAAATTGCCGAGAGTGGAGAAGAAGCCTTAGAAATTTTTGCAGAAATTACTGCCCAAGGAATGGAAATTCCTCTACTAATATCTGATCATATTATGCCAACTATGAAGGGGGATGAACTCTTAATTAAAATCCATGAACATTATCCCCGGACTTTAAATATATTACTTACAGGACAAGCAAATATGGAGGCTGTAGGTAATGCAGTTAACCATGCTAATCTCTATAGATATATCACTAAACCTTGGGATGAAACTGATTTAAAGCTAACTATAAAAGAGGCTTTACGACGCTATCAACAAGACCAAGAATTATTAGAAAAAAACTTAGAATTAGAAAAACTTAGTGCTTCTCTAGAACAAAAAGTAAAAGAGCGAACTATGGAACTACAACATGCCAATTTAGAGTTATCACGTCTAGCAAATTTAGATGGATTAACCCAAATTGCTAATCGTCGTCGCTTTGATGAATATCTATTGATTGAGTGGCAACGCCACCTAAGGGAACAACAGCCTCTAGCATTAATCATGGTTGATATTGACTATTTCAAGAATTATAATGACCACTATGGACATCAGTGTGGAGATGATTGCTTAATTCAAGTAGCTAAAGCAATTTCTTTAGTTCCTAAGCGACGGACTGATTTAGTAGCACGTTATGGGGGTGAGGAGTTTATAATAATTTTGCCCAATACAAAAATAGAAAATGCCTTATTGGTGGCGGAATCTATTCGTAAGGTAATATTTAATCTTGCTATCCCCCACACAAAATCTGAGATTAGTGATCATGTGACCTTAAGTTTAGGTATTACTAGTATTATACCTACTTCGGAAAAAAGTCCAGATAGCTTAATTTTGAAAGCAGATACAGCTTTGTATACAGCAAAAGCTCAGGGACGTAATCGGGCGATCGCTATTCCTTAAACATACCTAATATTTTTAATCTATTAATCTATATAATCTAATTTTTATTTCTATGCCTGTTCCTAAACCCTCCTTAAATTCAGATAAATATGCTCGTTTAAGAGCAGAAGCAAAAGCTCCTTACCGTCCTCTCCGAAAGTTTATCTACCTCGCCTTTGGAATTTCTGGCGCCTTGGGGGCATTTATCTTTTTGGTACAGATTGCAGCCCAGCGAGATGTAGCAGAGGCTTTGCCTAACTTGGGCGTACAAATTGCTGTAGTAGCCCTGATGGTGGTGTTATTTCGTTGGGATAATAAAAAAGAATAGAGGCTGTGTAGCTGGCAAGAGATGGGCTAATTTTGGAGGAGAAGCTAACTAATTTTGTGTCGATCGAAGGAGAGGGAATTCCAATACCTGCCACTTAATTTCTGTTTAGTTGTGGAAAGGAACAATTAATAAAGGCAGAAATCCTAAAATTAGCCAGCCCCAACACCAAGTTTGTAGGCGTAGTTCGGGGATAGCATCTTCTAAGAGCGTGTCTAGGAGGGCATCAATGCGGCGATCGAGGCGATGCTGGGGTAGGGGCAAACTAAAGGTAGCACAGAGGTTGTCGGGATAGTTTAGAGGTTGACTGACTACTAGCAAAAGGGACTCTGCTAAAACTAAAGGGTCTACCACCCGTCCCGCATGGGCATCAGCCCGAATCTCTCGCCATAGGAGTAGTTCCTGCCATAGAAATTCTGTGTAGGGAAGCCAGGGGGCTAGCGATCGCAGCCAGCCTAACCAGAAAAACCAAAAGGTATCCCGGTAGTGGTGGTGAGCCTGTTCATGGGCTAATACAGCTTGGAGTTGGGAGGGAGTGAGACGATCGAGCAAGCCTTGGGTGACGACTAGTTCTGGCTCCCAAAAGCCAATTTGACCACTAAACAAATCTGGATGAGTGACTAATCTAGCAGGATGGTTTTCGAGGATAAATTCTGGCTGACGGCGGATATGTTGGACTGTCTGCCAGCCTTGAAGAGATAATTTTCCTAATTTCAGCCCCGCCACTAGCCATAATAATAGACTCAGGCAATAGCTCAACCAACCCCCAGACCCTTCTGCCATAATACCTTGAGTTCCCATCCAAAGAATAGCTAAGGTGGTGGTGAGGAGGAGGAGGGGCGGCAGAAGAAATAAGATGAGGATCAGACTAGCTCTAACTTTTAGATGAGAAAGATTAAGGCGATTAAAGATAATCGGCGTGCAGGAGCGCAGACAAAAAGCAAAAGCTAAGGTAATTAACATTATAGTTAAGTGCATTATTCCCCCCGTGCTTGGCGTACCTGTTTTAAGCGTTGGGCGATCGCTTCAATTTTCTCCATGCTGGCTCTGTCTAGGCTATCGGCAAAGGCGGCTACGATATCAGGATTACCTACAGCAAGGAATTTTTGCAATTGCTGGTGAGCTTGGATCGCTTGGGCTTGTTCTCGGCTGACTAAAGCCCGCCAGATAAAGGCTCGTTCAGAGTTCTCACAGGCTAACCAACCCTTGTTTTGCAAGCGGCGGAGGACTGTGGTGACAGAAGTATAGGCCAACTCTCGATCGGGGTCTGCAAGAATGCGATCGTGAATCTGCTTAACCGTAACATTCCCTAGAACCCAAATAATTTCTAAGATTTCTGTCTCTAGGGGGCCAAGAGAAAGTTGTTTGGGGCGATATTCCGGTAAGGGAGCCATAGATATTACTAAGAAGTTTTTATTTTTTAATAAGAAGTCTTACAAGAAGTTTTACATACTGTCTTTTGACTCTTGATGATAGCAGCAATAGCATCTTTATTAATTTAGTCTTAACTAATTTAATAGGTTTAATAGGAGAACTCTATTTATGTCGAAATTTATGGCAAAATTATTGTCAAGATTGTTAGCGATCGCTTGTCTACTATTTACCCTAATTACCTTTGACTTCACAACTACCATAGCCCCCGCCCAAGCTGCTGATGATTTGGTGGCTGGAGCCGGAATTTTCACCCCCAACTGTGCTGGTTGTCACCTAGGCGGTCGGAATATAATCATGGCGGATAAAACCCTCCAAAAGGATGCCCTAGAAAAGTATGGGATGAACTCTCTAGAAGCAATTACAACCCAAGTAACTAAGGGTAAGGGAGCAATGCCTGCTTTTAAGGGACGCTTGAGTGATGAACAAATTGCCAACGTGGCTGCCTACGTTTTGGATAAATCAGAAAAAGGTTGGTAAACTATTACTGAATAATCAGGAAGTTTATTAGTACAAAGTTTTTAGATGTTGGGTTTTGCGATTGTTTTACCATTACTTAACCCCGCTTGTTTTCTAGGCTAAATTTATGAAATTAGTTGCTTGGTATTTCTGCTTTAGCTTATTTATACAACTATGGTTATTACCTCTACCTGTATGGGCAGAAGGGATGGAAAAAACTGAGCTAGTAAAATTATTTGACCTAGCTATCCGCCATACCCAGACAGGAAATTATCAACAGGCGGTAGTAGAATTTACGACAATAATTGATCAAGATTCAACAAAAACTAGTGCCTATCTAAACCGCTGCTTTGCTTATCTTCAGGTAGAAAATTATTTAGAATCCCTCACAGATTGTAGCCAAGTTATTAAGCTCAAGCCTTCAACCCAAGATGCTTACTTACATAGGGGTTTGGCTAACTATCGTTTAGGTAGATATGCTCAATCTTTGATTGATTACGATCAGTTAATTTTACTTAGTCCCAATAACTTTCGAGCTTATTATAATCGAGGCTTGGCCAAGGTAGGCATGAAAAATTATCTAGAGGCGATCGCAGACTATAATCACGCCTTGGATAATATTCCCCCCGATGAAGTGAGGAAAATTGCCCTAGTTTATAATGACCGAGGCTTAGCCTACTTTTTACAAGGGGATATTGACCAAGCAAAAGCTGACTTTAACCATGCCATTGCCCTCGATCGCCGAGATGCCCGGAGCTATTATAATCTTGCCTGTATTTATCATCATCAAGGTGATTTTCAAAAGGCGATCGCTAACTCTACCACAACTCTAGAACTAGAACCCAATCAACCCGATGCCTATAGAAGTCGGGGACTAAGTTATCAAGGACTGGGCAATACTTCCCTCGCTCTGGCGGATTTCTACCAAGCGGCTAAAATTTATCGGATTCAGGGACAAGTTGCGGCCTATCAAACTATATTACAGATGATTGAAGCTTTAGATCAGGAGCGATCGCAGCAGATAGCTATTAGCTAATCCAACTTATTTGGTTTAAAATTGAATAGTAACCCATCCAAACTTACTATATATATCCCATCATCCTAGCCATGTCCAAAAGTTTAACTATTTTTACCAGTGCTATCTTGCTCCTCAGTCCCTTTACTGCCCCGACTTTTGCATTCTCCGCTAGAGTTCCTGCCAATACTCCTCCTAATATTGTTTCTAGCTCAGAGTCCTTAATTATCTTGGCCCAGAGTAATCGATCGAGGCGGATCGAATTTGCACCGGGAGCTTCTACTGCTTCTGTGAGTGCTTCTGTAGTGCGGGGAGATCGGGCTGTATATGTGCTACGAGCCGATCGAGGCCAAACCATGGCCATCACTATTAATTCTACTCAAGAGCAGGGAGGCGCTTTGTTTGATGTGATTAGTCCCAATGGAGAAATTCTTAGCAGTAGCTCTGCCAGTTTTAGGCAAGCGCTGGTTCAATCGGGAGACTATCGGATTATTGTAGGTGGTTCCCGTGGGAATGCTTCATTCAGCATGACCGTAGCCATTAATTAACAAAGAGTCCTGCTGTACAAAAAATATTAATCTATGACTAATTCAGAAAAAACTCCAGCTTATATTTTTGCTTCTGTAGTAGGGTTAACTACTATGCTTTATTTGTTGCGGGGAATGGGAGTATTGGGTTTTATGCCCGGTGGAACTCTCTGGATTTTAATTCTACTCTCGATCGCTAGTGGTATTGCCTACGGAATTTATAAAACTCGTCGCTAAAATCAAACGCAAGATACCGCTCCTTCTTGTAGAAACCGTGTTAGAAAATCCCCAACAAACAATACAACAAGATAAAGAAATCACCCTTTATCAATCTCAACTCCACTTCAGCACAGATAAACTTTATCTACTAAGAGTTTTCATCAATACTACTAATAGTGCTTGCCAAGGGGGTTAGGATAGGCAATGGGCTTAAGCCCATTGTTTACAGAGATTTCAACACCATAATCTACTTGTCGGTTGCTATAATAATTCCTCGTCTGGGCGATCGCTCTTTACATTCCGTAATATTTTTTTAGAAAACTATTTAAAACTAATAGCACCCTTAAGGCATAGTTATTATTGCGTGACAAACCATCAAAAAATTGTCTCTGCCACTAGATTGTGAACTCATTACTAACATCATTGCGAAATTATGCTGCTAAGTCACAGAGAAAGAACAGTGAATCTACAATCCCAGTCCTATCCCGCCTGCTCCCTCCAAGAAAATATCAGTGAATACGTAGCTCATCTCCAGCTACACATGACCCTCCAAGCCAAGAACCTCGTCCCCAACCTCTCGCAAACCCCCGACAGCCGTGAGCAAATGCTCCAGCAGACCCAAGCACACTTTGAAAAACTAGTTTCCCGTCAAGGCTTTTTCTAAAATTCAAAATCTGGGACTGCCCAAGAGAGTTAGGGAAATTAGGAAATCCATAATGAAAATTGCCACCCAGGTAGTTACTACTGCGGTGGTAGCTGATTCTCCTACTTCTCTTGCTCCTCCCGTCGTTGTCATCCCCCAACTACAGCCATTCACGGCCACCAAAATTCCAAAAATTAAACCTTTAATTAGAATAATCCCTAAATCTGCGGGTTCTAAAAAGTTGCGGATCGATTCTAGAAAGGTTGTTGGAATAACTTGATAGATGTGTAGCGCTACAAAAGCTCCCCCGATCACCCCTATTACTAGGGCAAAGATCATCATTAAAGGCATCATTAAACAGCAGGCAATTATCCTGGGCAGTACCAGATAATCAATAGGATCAGTTTTTAGCATATGTAGAGCATCAATTTGTTCTGTGACTTGCATAGAACCCAACTCTGCGGCAAAGGCAGAACCTACCTGCCCAGCAATTACACTAGCTGTGAGAATTGGGGCTAATTCCCGGCAAAAGGCTAGGGCAAAGGCTCCCCCCACTGCTTCGATCGCCCCAAACTTCCCCAATTCTCTGGCAGTTTGAATGGTAAAAATCATCCCCGCAAAACCACTAACTAAGAGAACAGGAGCGATCGACCCAGGCCCCACTGTCACCATATGTTCCATAATTTTGCGATAATAGGTCTTACCCCGGACTAAGCGTAAAAAAACCTGTCCCAAAAGTAGAAGTGAGGATAAACAGCGGAGGATATATTTTTGCTGCACAGTGTTGGGAAGTAGAAACCTTATAATCATTAACAATTTAAATTAAATACTCATGACCTGTTTATATTGCTCTGCAATATTGACAAAAAACTAGTCTGGAATTAAATCTATGCAAACTATCCAAAATCATCAATCAAAAATAATCATCTATGGGCAGCGACTAATTTTAGGCATAATTTTAGGACTATTAATATTCGGGGTATTTCTGGGCGTAATTTCTGCTCCGGCGACTGCCTTAGATTATGAACGAGAATCTCTGATTGGGGTAGACTTTTCTGGTAAAGATCTCCGGGATGCCGAATTTACCAAAGCTAATCTGCGTCAAGGTAATCTGAGCCATGCAGATTTACGGGGTGTCAGTTTCTTTGCTGCTAATTTGGAAGAAGCCAACCTAGAAGGAGCAAATCTAAGTGGTGCAACCCTTGATTTAGCTAGGTTTAATCGGGCAAATTTAACTAATGCCATTCTGGAAGGAGCCTTTGCAGCGAATGCTCGGTTTGCTGGAGCAATTATTACGGGAGCAGATTTTACTGATGTATTAATGCGATCGGATATCGAAGCCCAGTTGTGCAAAATAGCTGAGGGAACTAACCCTACTACTGGCAGAAATACAAGGGAAACCCTATTTTGTCCCTAGGGCGAATCTCTGCTAGAATCTATCTTGTAATGCAAAAGAGGACTCCGGCTAACCTACGGTGTAGTGGTGAGATGAATCTTGCCAACAAATGAAACCGACCAACGGGAGACAGTCAAGTTGATCCCTGTGCTAAAATAAGGGAGCCGTTGCACCCACGTGTGCCTAGAGTAGCAGAATTGGTGGTTCTCGCCAGACAAAATGCTTGACCAAAGTAAAATACCTGATAGCAGGGGCGACATAGTTTGTGAAAGAGAAATCAAAAACAGAATATTTAGTTGTCTGCTGCCGGGCAGTCAGTGGACGTAAAACAGATGCTTGTGGAGGGGAATCTGGACAGGGTTTCAAGACAGAGATGACTTGGGACTAGACAAACCCAATGAAGCAAGAATCTCCCGTTACAGTCGTAGGCTTAATGGCGAGAGTGTCAAAAGCTCAATATAGGAATTACTAAAAATAAAATTACTAAAATTATGCCTGTCACCCTTGAACTTCAAAAGCGCTCCGAAGGTACTAAGCCCAAGGCTCTCCGCCGTGAGGGACTAATCCCCGCCGTCCTCTACGGTCACAATGGCACAGAATCTATCAACCTAACTTTACCTGCAAAAACTGCGGAAAATCTCCTCAAGCAAGTAAATGTCAGCAAAACTCCGATCGATCTCAGTATCCCTGACCTATCTTGGCAAGGTAAGGTAGTACTACAAGAAGTCCAGTCTCATCCTTGGCGGAACTATGTATATCACTTGAGTTTTTGGGCAGTCAGCAAATAATATAGGGTACTTACCAATCTTGTAATATACAAGGCAAGGGGCTTAAGCCCCTTGTTTTTTCTAGATACTTTGGGGGGGACGCAGGAGACGGGGTTGAATGGGGCCGAGGATTTGGTTGAGTTGTTGTAACTGCTCGGCGGTTCCCATACAGATGAGGAGATCCCCTGCCATTAATCTTGTATCTCCAGTAGGCCCACCGATTAAATCGCCATCAGCACGACGGATAGCGAGGACTAGAGAACCGGATTTCGATCGCAACCTTGCTTCACTTAGGGTCATGCCAGTACAGGGGCAATGGTCAGCATCGATCAAAAATTCTTCCATGTAGAAGGCTCGATCGCTCCCAGTTAAAATGCCATCTACAAAATCTAGTACTTGGGGTCTGAGGGCGGCAGCAGCTAAGCGTTTACCGCCAGTAATATAGGGAGAAACTACAGAATCGGCTCCGGCGCGTTGGAGTTTTTTAAATGCTTCCTCGGTGCTGGCTCTAGCGATCGCCCGAATTTGGGGATTGAGAGTTTTGGCAGAAAGAACTGTGTAAAGATTTTCGGCATCCGAAGGCAAGGCAGTAACCAGACAAATTGCCCGCTCAATTCCTACCTGTAGCAGCGTATCATCCAAGGTCGCATCTCCCAGAACAGCTACATAGCCGAGTTCTTGGGCAATTTCCACTTGATGAAGTTCGGAGTCTACCACCACAAAAGGAATTGTCTCCGCTGCAAATTCCAAGCCAATTTGTCTGCCTGTACGCCCGAAGCCGCATAAAATGTAATGATCACTCAAGTTATTCAAAAGGCGTTTCCGTTGACGAAAGAGAATACCTTCCTGAAAATAGCCTTGAACTACTGCTTCTGTAAAGCGATTGACAATATAGCCAATATTAACAATCCCCGCAAAGATCAGAAAAATGGTGAACAATCGACCATGAAAGCCTAGGGGCTGCACCTCCATAAAACCAACGGTGGCGAGGGTAATGACCGTCATGTATAAGGAATCAATCCATTTCCATCCCTCAACAAACTTGTACCATAGGGTGCCAGCTAGACCAGTAAGCAGGAGAGCAGCTACACCATTGGCCAACTCTTGCTGTAATCTGGCATATTTCTTTTCGAGAGTGGGAGAGAACATAGGAGATTATGATTAAGCTAGTTTCTGTAATTATCCCTGTCCATAATGGCGATCGTGACCTACCCGCCTTATTAGATTGTTTAAGATTACAAACTCTGCCCCCGGAGCAGGTGGAGTATTTAATTGTTGATAACCAAAGTAGCGATCGCACGTCCCAACTTCTCCAAGCTGCGGCCCAAACTAATCCCCAAGTTATTCCCCTCCAAGCAACAAAAATTCAGAGTGCTTACGCTGCGAGAAATGTTGGAATTAAGGCATCTAGGGGAGAACTTCTGGTTTTTACGGATGCCGATTGTCGTCCCCGACTAGATTGGTTAGAGCATTTAATTAGTCCTTTTAAGCAGCCCCAAATTAATTTAGTAGTAGGGGAAATTCTGGGATTAGCTAGTAATAATTGGCTAGAAATCTACGCTGAAAATGCCCAGATTCTTTCCCAACAGCATACTCTCCATCATGAATATTTACCCTATGGACAAACAGCAAATCTGGCAATTCGCAAATCAGTATTGAGAAGCACTGGGTTATTTCGCCCCTATCTAACTACTGGGGGGGATGCCGATCTCTGCTGGCGGATCCAAGCTCAGTTTCCCGGCTGTTTGGTGTTTTCACCTGAAGCGATCGTCCATCACCGCCACCGCTCAAATCTCCAAGAATTTTATCGTCAATGGTATAAATATGGCTCTTCCAATCGCTATCTCCATCAACTCCACGGGGTAAATTTAATGCGATCGTTTAGCATCCAAGAATATCTCTATCGCCTGCTACGCTGGCTATACCGGGAATTACCATCAAAACTAATGACTCAAAAATTAAGTACTAATCTGCTGGCCACTATTTTTGCCACGCCTCTAGGATTATGGGGCAATTGGGCAAGATTCAAGGGACAAAATTCCTCTGAAATCTCACCCGAAATGTGGAAAATAGAAGAGCTAGACAGTTAATTGATTACCGCATTTGACTCATGGTTTCTAAATCCAAGACCTCGGCTAGAGCTTCCTCTGTCATTAAACCTTTATCTAAAACTATCTGCCGGAGGGATTTCCCGGTTTCTAAGGATTCCTTTGCCACATTGGCCGCATTGAGATAGCCAATATGAGTATTTAGGGCGGTGACTAAAGCTAAACTTCCTTCAGCATATTCAAGACATCGATCGCTCTTCGCCTCAATCCCGGCAATACAATTTTTGCTGAGAGCAAGGATAGTGTTACCCAAAATTTCCATGCTATGAATCAGATCGTAGGCAATCAAAGGCATCATCACATTGAGTTCTAGTTGTCCCGCTTGGGCCGCAAGAGCGATCGCACTATCGTAGCCCATCACCTGAAAACACACCATCGAAGTCATCTCTGCCATCACAGGGTTATATTTCCCCGGCATGATGGAAGAACCGGGCTGCACGGGGGGCAGTTGAATCTCCTTCAAGCCAGTTTTTGGCCCTGAATCCAAGAGCCGCAGATCGTGGGAAATTTTCACTAAATCTTGAGCTAAATTCCGCAGACACCCAGAAACACTGACAAAGGGAGCCATACTCTGCATGGCCGCCATCAGATGGGGCGCAGATTGCAAAGGTTGATTGAGAAATTCTCCTAGTAGTTCCACAACTCTAGCCCGATACTGGGGATGGGTATTTAGGCCGGTTCCTACAGCAGAACCCCCAATTCCTAAGCTCATCAATTCTCCTGAAGCCCTTGCCAAGCGGACTATATGGGCTGAAATAATCTGCGCCCAAGCTTGAAAGTTTTCCCCTAATCTCACGGGGACGGCATCTTGCATGTGGGTTCTGCCCGATCGAATAATGTCCTTAAATTCATCACTTTTGCGATCAAGAACCGAAACGGCATACTCCAAGCTGGGATAGAGGGTATGGGTGAGAGCTAAAATTGCTCCAATCCTAATAGCTGTGGGAATCACATCATTAGTAGATTGTCCATAGTTCACATGGTCATTGGGGTTGACTCGATCGTAATTGCCTTTTTTGTCACCCAAGATCTCCAACGCCCGATTGGCCAATACTTCATTCACATTCATGTGGTGAGAAGTTCCGGCTCCGGCTTGGTAGACATCCACTACAAACTGATCCCGCAAACTCCCTTGCAAGATTTCATCCGCCGCTTGGACGATCGCCCCACTCACCTCTAGGGGAATACAACCCAACTCCCCATTGGTAATAGCCGCTGCTTTTTTAATTAGTAAACAGGCATCAATATAAGCAGGTAAGGGTTTAATCCCACTAATAGGAAAGTTAGCGATCGCTCGGACTGTCTGGATGCCGTAATAGACATCTTGGGGAATTTGCTTTTCCCCCATGGAATCTTTCTCTAGGCGGTAGCTTGGTTCACTCATTAACAAATTGATTATGTAGAAATTTTTCAGATCATAACCTCTCTCAAGGCATTATCCCAAAACTTTTCAGATAATTTATTTTTTTATGGGAAATTTGGGTTTAAAACCCCGTCCAAACTTCGACTCCGCTCAGTCACCAAACTTCGACAGCTTCACATCAATTGATGCAAATATTCTACAATTAGAGAATTGAGAGCGATAACCAAGTTTTCAACCATCAAGATATTCAGATGCCCCTCTACGCTTGAACAATAGACAGGATAAGTCTAAAACAGATAAATATTGTTGTATCTTTTGGTAAGCCAAGAAATAACTTCAGGGCAGTTTTAGCGCAAGTAGTAGAGGCTAGTAATTCAAATAAAGAATAGGAAAACGATAGAGATGAATACCCGACTCATCATCAATCCCACTTCTGGCCCTGCCGAGAAAACTAATTTGTTAACTGAAATTGCAGATGCTTTACAAACTCAAGGTATTAAAGCTGAAATCTGCACTACCACCCCTGATGAAGATGGTGAAGGTCTTGCTGCTGAGGCTGCCCAGGCGGGCGCTCAACTTGTAATTGTAGCGGGAGGCGATGGCACGATCGAAGCCGTAGCCCGTGGATTAAGGCATACTCAAACTGCGCTAGGCATTATTCCCCTAGGAACACGCAATAACATTGCAGCTAGCTTGAATATTCCCAACGATTTAACCCAAGCCGCCCAGACTTTGGTGGAGGGTGAGCGCAGTCAGTTTGATATGGGCAAGGCCAATGATTATTATTTTATGGAAGTGGTGGGTGTGGGTCTAGAAGCCTCCCTCTTTCCTTGTGGAGATGAAGTCAAAGAAGGAATCAAGAAAAATTATTTTGCTGCTTTCACAAGTTTCTTCTCCGGGATCAAAACTTTTTTACAGTTTAGACCCCACCGCTTGGCTTTACGCCTTGACGGTAGAAAGACGCGTCGGCTACACAGCTTACAAGTCAATATCTGCAACAGCCCCCGCTATGGGGTAAACTTCGCCTTAGCACCTGAGGCAAAAATGAATGATGGCAAGCTGGATGTAGTGTACATTGATAAACCCTCCAAATGGGATCATCTGCGTCACTTCTTT
>JANMHD010000472.1:0-2302 GCA_031374985.1 Coleofasciculaceae cyanobacterium OTE_70_metabat_329
AATTCTAGAGTCCGACCCATGGCCTGCTCATCTCGGATACTGGTGTACAACTCTAGGGCTTCTAGCCAAAAGGGAATTGCCTTCGATAAACTGCCCCGCCGTTCTTCCTGCTCTCCCAAACGCAGCAAAGTATCCGCATCATTACGAATATCTCTGAGGGGGCGATTCAGGGGTTGCTGTTCAAAAATATTTTGACTCAGTACTGGCTTTGGCATCAGCACCAAAGGTAAAAGAATCAGCATCATTAACCAAATTTTTTTCATGGGTATCTACTCCTAATATTCTAGATATGGTAGGGGTTTCCTTGAGGAATCAACCAAGCTTAGGTCAGCCAAGGCATAATTACTCCCGCAGGATCAGCAATAACTGTACCGATCGCCCAAGCTTCGATCGCTTTGGTATTACCTGATAATCTTGCCTGTTGCTGGAAAAATTCTAAACTACTATCTAATTCTGAAGCGGGGACGATCACTACAAAACCAATCCCCATATTAAAAGTGTTGAACATATCGATCGGCTGGACATTCCCCACCTCAGCTAACCAAGTAAAAATTGGTGGTATTTGCCAGGTATCGGGGTGGATCGCCACAGATTGTCCTGCACTGAGGCAGCGGGGTAAGTTCTCTGGGATGCCGCCACCGGTGATGTGTGCCATGCTGTGAATTTTCATGCCACTTTTGAGGGCATTGAGAATGGGCTTGACGTAGATATTGGTGGGAGTAAGGAGAGTTTCTCCTAAGGATACCCCTTGCAATATTTCTGGGGTATCACTCCAGCTAAATCCCCCGTCGTTGATGATTTTTCTGACTAAGCTGTAGCCATTGCTATGAACTCCACTACTAGGGAGAGCGATCGCCACATCCCCTACTTGTACCTGAGAGCCATTGAGAATCTTGCTTTTTTCCACAATTCCTACACAGAAACCCGCCAGATCGTACTCCCCAGATTGATAAAATCCCGGCATTTCTGCGGTTTCCCCCCCCAGTAGAGTACAACCCGCTTGGCGACACCCATCGGTAATCCCCGCCACTACCTGAGTTAATTGCTCGATACTAAGTTTCCCTGTAGCCAGATAATCCAAAAAGAACAAAGGTTCCGCCCCACAGGTCAATACATCATTAACACACATGGCCACAAGGTCAATACCCACGGTAGTGTGTTGCTCTAGCTCAAAAGCTAGTTTTAATTTTGTGCCTACCCCATCGGTTCCTGAAACCAAAACCGGCTGCTGATAGCCTGGGGGCAGTTCAAACAAACCACTAAATCCCCCTAAACCCCCTAAAACTTCCGATCGCTGGGTACTAGCCACTAGGCTTTTAATTTGTTCAACAAAAGCCCGCCCCTGCTGCACATCAACCCCGGCTGCTGCGTAATCTGTCATTAATAATTTTCCTAACTTAAGAATTTATTTATCATCTAACCTACCATCCACTTTAACTTTTACTGACTTTAATGGAGGAGTTGTCTAACTTCATTTAAGGATACAGAAGGTTGGCTAGATTCTTCCTGTTTAGCAATTCTGAGGTCTTCTAGATCTGCTAAATCTTCTAAAATTTCTTTGAGAGTAACAAATTCTTCGTAGGGAATGACAGCAAATTGGGGATGCCCATCTTTGGTGATAAATTCTGGATGTAAGTTAATCATGATTTTTTTATTGGTAGGCTTTATCTCTAGATTTAATTCGATAGATGACGATCGCTTCATTTTCAATTTCAAATAATACCCGATAGTTCCCAGCTCTTAAGCGATATTCGGGAGTAAAGTGAGTTAGCTTTTTAACATCTCCTTGGAGGTTGTTTTCCATTGCTTGGATTTTTGCCAAAATTTTTGCTTGAGTTGGCTTTGATAAATCCTCTAAATCTTTAATCGCCCTAGGTTTAAATTCAATTTCATATTTCATCTAGTGTATATCACCTCTTTTAAATTATCTAAAAAAGCTAGGCTACTAATTTTTATCAGTTGCGCCCAAATCTCCTGTGCTTTGTCTAGGAGATCATTTCAACTACAATTAAACTGAACTCCTTATCTAAACTATATGTCTACGAAACCAACCAAAGTTATTCTAGATACTGATCCGGGTGCTGATGATATTTTCGCCCTCCTGTGGTTAATTAGCTTATCCTTGCAATCTCATGGAGAAATTACAGCGATTACTACGGTCGGGGGGAATGTACCTGAACTATCTACTTTTCAAGCTGCCCATAAAATATTAAATTTATTGGGAGTTAAAGGTATTGAGGTGGGAAGGGCTGCGCCTAGAGTACGAGGAGAAATTAGGGATGCGGCACATATTCATGGGCAG
>JANMHD010000519.1:0-1961 GCA_031374985.1 Coleofasciculaceae cyanobacterium OTE_70_metabat_329
CAACTCCCAGCAGCAAAAGTATTTGAAGCAGTCCTCTACGGGTTAGGAGATATCTGGGCGAACCGGATTATCTTAGATGGCGTGAACCTAGGGGATGTGGGGCAGCATTCCCAGTTAGCTGGAGAAACCCTTGCTGCAAAACTAGTCCCTTTCCACAAACTTTCCCAATGGCTCACCTATTCTCTCTTGGAACCGTTGCAGGAACTGGGTATAGAAATTACTCATCTAGAAGAAATGACTGGGCTGCCAGAGTATCGCAATGGGGGATTATGCTTAGATTTAGGCTTGTTGCAACCAAAATATCCCGAAATCTTTACACAAACCTATCGCCCTGATGCCGAGGTAATCGTAGAATGGCGGGCTTTAACAGTAATTTTGTTAGATCACTTAGCCGAGGCTATCCGCCAGCAACTAAACCTAAGTGCAACAGATTTACCCCTAGTTAAAATCCTCGAAGGAGGAACATGGGCAGCAGGCAGAACGATCGCAGCCAAACTCCGCCCCGGTGGTATCCCGCCCTTGAAGATTGATAGTGATGGCACTGTGTTTTAAGTGTTTTAAGGCATTCGGAAGGACTGGCGATGGAGGGATGATGCTCCGTATTGCCGCAGGGCAGCTAAGTGTTGGGCTGTGCCGTAGCCTTTATTTTGGGCTAGATGATATTCAGGATAGGTAGCTGCAAGATTAGTTATCTGTTCATCTCGCCAAACTTTTGCCAAGATACTGGCCGCAGCGATAACGATCGATCGACTATCCCCTTGAACCAGAGTTTGTTGAGGTATAGACAATTGAGGTATCTTTTGATTCCCATCTATTAGACAAATTTCAGGAGTTATAGCTAGGTTAGTGATCGCCCTTTTCATGGCGAGTAAGGAGGCTTGGAGAATATTTATCTCATCTATCTCAGCTACAGTTGCCGAAGCGATCTGCCAAGCTAAAGCTACGGTTTTAATTTCTATAGCTAACTTCTGCCGCCGCTGGGGGGATAACTTCTTGCTATCTCTAACTCCCAATTGAGCTAGGAGGGCGATCGCTGACCTAGGCAGGATCACTGCTGCTGCCACCACATCCCCGAACAAAGCCCCCCGCCCCACTTCATCTACTCCGGCAACTAATTGATAATCTAAGTTCAGTTCTGGGAGTTGCTCTAGGTCAAATTGCAGAGGAGACCGAGATTTATCTGACTGGAAAGATTTTGGTAACATTTGGTATTTTGATTTAGCAGGCGGTTGAAACCGCATCTACAGGAACAAAGTCCGCCGTTGCGGACTGGGACAAATACCTAAATTTAAGGGTTAATATTAGAGATATTGAATTAGTCCACGAAGGTGGACTTTGCTCTAATAGCAGCGATTTCAATCGCCAAGTTTCTCCTTTACCCCAACCCCAATTCTCGTTTGAGAAGATTGATAGATTTAGCACCAATGTAATTTTCACTTTCGATGAGTTTGGGCATCCGAATTAAATCATCTTTGGCAGCTTCGATCGCACTTTTAACTAATTGCACACTGCCACTATCGGTAATGATGGTATGAGCGCTACGAATTACGCTATTAAGTTTACTAGTATTACGAACTTGGGCGGTTCTCACTAAAATATCATCCCCCCGCAGGCTGTGGGCAATCACTTCAGCAATTCTCAAAATCCCAGCACTGAGGCTAACAATCCCTAGGCAGCTATTTTGGGGTAATTCCTTGACCAGCTTAATTTCCATTGCATAATCGTAGATATCTACGGGGATCACCCGCACGGATTTGGGAGAGGCGATCGCTTCTACTTCCTTCATAAAATAGCGACTGGTAACTACGGTTCCCGACAGGGTCTGCTCTAGGGCTTGGGGTAAGTCTTCCATAGTCACTAACTGTACAGGGATACCTAAGGAAGTTTCCAATTCCTGCATCATTAATTCTCCAGCCCCCAAATCCTTCGCTGGCACCGAGACCAAGACCCTAGCACTACAA
>JANMHD010000531.1:0-2518 GCA_031374985.1 Coleofasciculaceae cyanobacterium OTE_70_metabat_329
ACTACTGGGGGACAGGGAGAGTTGATCCCCAAACCTTTGACTAAATCATGGTACATTGCTGCCGCATACTGGTCTTGGTTGAGGGGAACTGTATCTGTAAAGAATCCCTTCCCGGCATTAGCATCATAGCCAATTCGTTTAGGTATACCACTCATCCATAGCAAAAGACCGATCGCCCAGCGCCGCCCCAAGCTCAGCACCACATCGTACTCACGATCGCGCATCATACCCAATAAGTTGCCAAAATCAGCCAATCCATTCCGGGCTTTGTAATCAAATTTGATCACTTCCGTTACTGATTGACAAATTCGGTAAGCGCCTAGGGAGCGGGGTTCCACTAGGACATCAATTTCTGCTTCTGGGTAATGGTGTTTAAGATCATCAAGGGCAGGAAAAAATAGCAGTTGATCGCCAATGCCGCCCGGAACAAGAGCCAGTATTTTCATAAATTACATAATCAATCACTGTTACAGCAGATTCCAATTTAGCAAGCTACAAGCTGAATCTTCAAGTCCCCCTTCTTAAGGAGAATTCAGGTTTTTTTTGATTCTAATTGAACCAAATCTGCTGTAAGTAGTTTATACCAGGATGTTACTAGTAACTTCTAGAGAGTCTACAAATTATTTGCTACGTACACCCATCCTTGATGACAAACTAACTAAAATCAAACTTACTAAATAATTCCATCAAGCGACTCATATCTTGCAAATATAAGTAACCGATCAGGGTTTCGAGGCTAGTTGCCTGTTGATAGATCTCTGGGGTTAGGCGCTTGGGGCATTTCTTTACAGCATTCCTGCCCCGGCGCACCATATCCAACTCCTTAGGGGTTAAGTAAGGAAGAATTATTGCTAACTGGAGAGCTTGGCTTTCTGCTCGGACTTGGGCTACCACCCGGCGATGGTAGTTTTCAGAACGTTGGGGTAAGAGATACCTAGACCGGACATAAAGTTCATATACTCCGTCTCCTAAGTAGGCTAAAGCCGCAGGGGAAAGACGCTGTAGCTGTGGGGTAGTTACAGTGCGGAGATCATTAAATTGGGTCAGGACACTAATATCATCCAAGTTCGTCATCCATATCTAGGTTGGCTTAACCTTAGCGATCGCATCACTTACGGAATTTTGGAGCGATAAAAACTTCTCCAACCGCACTAGCTTAACGGTTTGAGTCACTCTGGGGTTAGAAACTACTTGGAGAGTTCCTCCCTCGGTTTGGGCTTTTTTGACTAATTGGACTAAAGCACCCAACCCGGAGCTATCCACGAATTCGATTTTGGATAGGTCAAGAATAATATCCTTTGGTCCTTCATCAATGCAGCTACCAATAGATTTACGAAATATCAACTCTGAAAAGGCATCTAACAAACCAGTGAGACGGAATAACTGGTAATTGTCTTTGATTTCACGAGTGCCTCTCAAGCTGACTGTCAAAGTTAGTGGCTCAGGAATAACAGCCTCCTAGAGATTTTTTACTCAATAATTATGAACATTTCTGTATATTCTACAGGAGACACTTCCTAATTGGGGATCGGATATCTGAAAATCTTTGGTGTATTTTCCGTTGGGAGTGAGATTTCCTTGATTTGATGCGGTAAATTATTAAATCTAGCGGAAAATGTAATTATTCAGATCCAAAAAATAAGATCAAAAAATACAGGACTTACGCAAATGTTCTACTAAGTAGGAGCGTAAAACCTTATGCTCCCGCCTGTCGGGTTGACATAATCTGTGGGAGTTCTAAAATATTCCAAATTATTAAAATTCAGGAAACCGAATATATGTCTTTATTTGATTGGTTTGCCAATCGTCGTCAAGCTGAAAGTACATCGCCCGCTTTGGGAAATCGTCAAGAGCGGGAGATTGCCGATGGCTTATGGACTAAGTGTGAGGCTTGTGGAGCAGTATCTTACACCAAAGATTTGCAAGCTAATAATCAAGTGTGTCTGGAATGTGGGCATCATCTGCGGGTCTATAGTCATGAACGAATTAATCAATTAATTGATCCTAATACTTGGATTGGTCTGGATGAAAACCTCCGGCCGATGGATCCTCTCAAGTTCCGCGATCGTAAATCTTATGCCGATCGCCTCAAGGAAACCCAAGAAAAAACTCACCTCATTGATGCTGTGCAGACAGGAATAGGACAACTAGATGGACTGCCCGTGGCCTTAGGAGTAATGGACTTTCAGTTCATGGGGGGTAGTATGGGTTCTGTGGTGGGCGAGAAACTAGCCCGCTTAATTGAGTATGCTACTCGCCAAGAACTTCCAGTGATTATTGTTTGTGCTTCTGGGGGTGCGCGGATGCAGGAAGGGATGTTGAGCCTGATGCAAATGGCAAAAATTTCTGGCGCTTTGGAATATCACCGTCAAGCTCGATTACTATATCTGCCCATTCTCACCCATCCTACTACTGGGGGAGTAACGGCTAGTTTTGCTATGCTCGGAGATATTATTATTGCGGAACCTAAAGCCACCATTGGTTTTGCTGGCAGGAGAGTAATTGAGCAAACCCTGAG
>JANMHD010000236.1:0-2493 GCA_031374985.1 Coleofasciculaceae cyanobacterium OTE_70_metabat_329
GGATTCTGCATAGTCTGGCAGTTCCTGACTATATTCTGCGTAGTCTAAAAATACTGGGGTTGATTCGAGAATTGGTTCGGCTTCTAGTTGCGACCACACCCCATCGATCGCTTCCTGCAACACACTATCAATTTCGGCAAGGGACTGCTCCCGCAGGGCATCAATGGAAATTAGCGGACGATTCTGGTTTTTATAAGTGGTTTGTGTAGGAATTTGCTGGACAGGATTACTGGGGATTGTTGGGGGAGGGGTAACTTGGGAGCCAAGAACTTCTGTAGTAGGGGTGGGAGCGATTCCGGCAACCGGAGCTTCGAGTGCTACAACTCCTAGGGTAATCTCGGTTAATAATTCTTCGGCGGCTTCGGGATGAAAAATCTGCCACCGCCAACTTCCCGGCTGGAGGAGAGTAAAGGGCATCACCACCATTAATCCTTGGGCATTAGTTCGGGGCGATCGCTTCTTGATTTTTTCTTGTCCTGAAATAGACCTATACCTTAGAACAAGGGGAATTTCCCGGTCTGCCCAAGGCGATTCAGGCAACCGGAGCTTCGAGCGACAAATCAGACGATACTTACCTGTAGTAATTTCTACCTGACTACTAGTCAAAACCTGCCAATTATCAGTGCCTTCCTGTTGGAGCAAAAATTCCCACTGTTCCATGATTTTCTCCACAACCACGCCAAGTTTATCTTAGCAATTTAACTAAATTATACTAGCGCAACTTCGTATAACTGATCGTCCTCAAAAGGTAAGGATTCTTTGGTCAGAATTTCCCCCACAAGGCAGAAGAAATCCTGACTTCATGTAGTGCAACTAGGTATTCCAACTAGTGCAACTTTGCATAACTAATCTGCTTGGCAGTTTCAAAGAAGAACCGAACATTTTCTTCTGGGGTTTTGGGTAAAACTCCATGCCCCAAATTAAGGATGTGTCCTAGGTTACCAGCTTTTCTGACGGTATCTTCCAGCCGTTCTTTGATCAGGCTTTGGCTCCCAAATAAGATACAAGGATCCATATTACCTTGGACTCCAATACCCTTACCTAGTCTGGTTCTGGCCTCCGCCATGTCCATAGTCCAGTCTACGCTGATGATATCTACACCGGATTTTGCCATGTGATCAAAAACTCCCGCCGAACCACTGATATAAAGAATCATGGGGGTATCAGGGTGGGTTTGCTTGACGAGTTTTACTACTTGCTGTTGATAGGGCAAGGCAAAGGTATCATAATCTTGGGGAGATAATTGCCCAGCCCATGAGTCAAACATCTGGACTACTTGTGCTCCACAGTCGATCTGATAGCGGACATAGACGGCGATCGCTTCAGCAATTTTGCCCAAAAGTTTATGGAGAATTTCAGGCTCCGAGAATGCCATGCCCTTAATTATGGAATAATCCTTGGAACTTTTACCCTCGATCGCATAGGCCGCCAAAGTCCAAGGCGCACCTACAAAACCTAATACGGCGGCTTTATTACCCACTTCCCGACGCAGGGTTTGCAAAATCTCCCGAATGAAGGGCAGGGATGCTTCGGGGTTTAGGGGCGTAAGTTTGTCTATCTGTTCTAGGCTACGAATAGGGGGATCAATAATTGGTCCTTTGCTCTCGATAATATCGAAGGGAATTCCAATACCGGGCAGGGGAGTCAGAATATCAGAAAACAGAATTACGCCATCGGGGGCAAAAGCTCGGAAGGGTTGTAGGGAGATTTCAATGGCAATATCTGGATTCTCAGAGCGCTGCCGGAAGCCGGGATATTTGTCTCTTAGTTCTCTGTAGGCTTTCATGTACCGCCCTGCTTGCCGCATCATCCATACGGGAGGGCGATCGACTACCTCACCTCGTGCTGCCCGCAACAAGTGGGGGACTTCTACTGCTGTTACCATAATTTAATACTTTCCTTCTAACATTTTTTTATAGAAACGTATTTGTTAGCTTACAGAAAAACGGCAGCACTTAAAAGCCTCTAGAGTAAAGCCCTAAGATAAAAATCCCTAACTCTCAATAAATATAGAAAATATACACTATATTAATTTTTATAGTATGAGACATTCAACAATCTGACTAAAGCGGTGCTACAAGAATTTGGGACATTACCAAACTTAAGATTGTCAGAACGACTAATATTGACAGAATGTTCCGCTATCTATTTTGCAATTGCTCGTGATCAGGTTCTTTATGTTGGACTAGCCATAAACCTCAGAAATCGTTGGCAGAATCATCATCGCTTTCCACAACTTGCAGTGCTTAATAATAAACGATGCGAAGTTAGGCTTTTTTGGGTTAGTTGTCCTCAAAATCAACTTAATTATCTTGAGCATCAATACATTAGACCTCTTGCGTAAATAGAGAAATAGAAGTAAAAAAGAGGAAACGCAAGCAATTATAAAAAAAGCCGATGTCCTATCAAAAAGCCATAAACCTTCCACCCTCCCAGTTCAAAAGAGTATGTGGCATGAGCCTAGAAACCTTCTGGAAAATGGTAGATATAGTA
>JANMHD010000589.1:0-3431 GCA_031374985.1 Coleofasciculaceae cyanobacterium OTE_70_metabat_329
AGCCTCCAAAACATGCTCAAATTGCCAAAAATTATCCGTACCAGTAGCAGATACACTCATACCTAAGCCATAAATATCTTTCTTACCCTTAGCCCGGAGATTATCCTGCGCTTTTTTCCAAAATTTCCAGAATCTATCCCAATCCGGGGGAATATCCTCTCCTTTGAGGTCGGCCTGCTCTAACATGTCCTTCCAGAACATCGTATGCAGTTCATGTTGCCCAATAGGAACTCCATAATAACTAAAATTCTTAGCTACATTATTACGATATCGTACTGATTCTAGAGCTGCCGGAACATATTCATCTTTAATTGGCTCAAGCACATCACTGACATCAACCAAATTCCCATCCCAGGCCAATTTTGGGTAAAGATTATAGTCTCCTGTAGTAGATAGGACAAGATCGGGTGGATTACCTTGAAGCAAGGCTTTTTCAACTTCACTTTTGATATTAGTATCTAACATCAAGGAAACTTCAGTTTTCACTCCACTCAACTGCGACCAATCACCGATGAGTTTAGTAAGTACCGCATTTTCTTCGGGGATCAAGCCCTGTGCCCACCAAATTCTAAGTTTTGGAGTTGAGGAACTATCAGAATTAGTCAGATTAACAGGACTGACAATTGGACTAGTTAAAGGTGCCTCAGTCTTGCTACCTGAACTACAGGAGGTGGCAATTCCAAAAGTTATAAGAAATAGAGCTAGTAATAAAGAAATTCGTTTTAACATGAATAAAAATTAGCTAGAAATATTTGTTAATATTTTAATAAATGAGCATATTTACCGTCTTCACACCCCATCTTCACACCTATTCGAAAGGAGTGTAGCTTCTTGACCCACAATCTACTAATCAGTGACAAATATTTTTTAATTATGTACTGGTAAAGGGAGGAGCTAATATCTGCCTTATATTCTTGACTCATTGTATAGTAGCAAGTGGCTAGAGCTTTGATATATCGACGAGAAAGTTGATCGCTTTTTTGGAGACTTAATTCGGCTTTTGCCAAAACACGACAAAAACTTTGGACTAAGCGTAGCTTGCTAGAGGTAGAAACAGTAATATTTCCATAGCGGCGATAGATTCCCCCGACCTTGGGTTGATACCTAACTTTTAAGTTGCGATTATTAATCATTAGTGAGATCAAAAAATCCCGATCCTGCCCTGCGGGTAAACTTTCATCCCAACCTGGACTATTTGCAATTATCTGTCGCTTGAGGAGATAAGCCATCGGTGGTAAGCAACCATAGGTAAGGAGTGATTCTAAGAAATCGCTATGCTCCCCGGCAATACCCCAGAAAGGGGCATTTTCTTGATAAACTTCTTCCCCGATCGTATGGTGCTGATATCGTACATCTCCATACACTATATCTGCTTGAACTTGCTCTAGGAAGGATAACTGTTGGGTAATTTTATCTGGTAGTAAATAATCATCGCTATCTAGATATTGAATATATTCCCCGCTAGACAGAGCAAATCCCCTATTTCTAGCATAGTTTCCGCCCCGATTGACTCCACTTTCCCAAGTAATCGCCCCCTGAAACTCCTTGATAATTTCTAGGCTGCCATCAGTAGAGCCGTCATCAATGACAATAATTTCTAGGTGGGGATAGGTCTGCTCTAAACAACTATTGATTGCTTCCTTCACCCAAAGTTCCGTATTAAAACAAGGAATAATTATTGATACTAATTTAGTTTCCATGCGTCTATGACAATAGCAGTATAGTGAGTATTCCTGAGACTTGGGTAATATTCTACAAGACGTTGCACTAAATATTCTTACACAAAAGTAGTAAGAACCTGATAGTAAAAGAAGTGGTTATTGAGAAAGGTATAATATAAACTCTTATTCTTGATAAAGAAATTTTTCTATCTTATCTAAATGTTCTAGTAACTAAACCTTGAATCCGGCAGTATTGATATCCTATTTCTGAAGTAACTGTTCCTCAACATGCTCTACTATGGCGGTGATCGTTGCCAGATTAAAATATTGCTCTCAGTTTTGTGGCTCCCAAAGACAAAGCAACTCTATCTCCTTAGTTACCCAGCCCGACTATTTAGTTTCCCTAGAACCGAAATATTTTTCCTGAGGTGCTGATTAGCTATCAAAGTGGTGAATAGAGTCTCTAGTGGCTCTTAGATAATAGTATGTATGCCATTTTTATCCACGAAACTCCTCTAAATAATTATCTTTGCTTCTTAAGATATATTAATTCTAGAAAAAGGAGCAATGAAATTGTAGTTAAAGATTTTTTGTCCACACTCAGCTATATTTTTGATCAAAAATACTATCAGAGCTTGGCTATTATCTCCGTAGCCTTTTAAACTATGGGATAAATTTCCATAGTTTGCCTTGGCAATTTATCAGTAACACTACTTGAGAATTATGATTACTTTTGACAGCCCTCTCGTCCGCCTTTATGCTACTCTCATTGGTTGGGTATCTTTGGGTTATATATTAGGTAAAGTATTACCAAAAAATACTTCTACTTACTTAGGCAAGTTTTTGTTTTTTGTGGGTGCACCTTTTAGTATTATTTCGTTTTTGCGACGAGCTAATTTAGATGGCTATATTCTGATTGCCCCGATTACAGCCTGGATAGCTATTGCTGTAGGTGCGGGATTAGCTTGGATTTGGATTGATCTTGGGGTGAGTGATGAGCGACTCCGAGCAATTTCCCGTGGTGTAAATATTGCTGGGAATCTGGAAGAACATCCCCAAGAGAAAGCGATCGCCCTGAAAAGCAACTGGGAGCGAGGAACTCAAGGTAGCTTTATGTTTGCCATGATGCTAGGTAATACTGGTTTTTTGGGATTTCCAGTTGTTCTTTCTTTAGTAGGTGCAGAACATTTTTCTTGGGCTTTATTTTATGACTTAAGCACTGTCGTTGGGTTTAATATTTTTTGAACAGCCATTGCGACCCATTATGGGAACACTAAAAAGAAACGAGGCTGGGGGGGAACTATCAAGGCGATTTTGCAAAGCCCCGCTATTTGGGCATCCACTTTAGGTTACTTTGTTTTCCGTACCTTGCCTTTACCGGAGCCGATAGATCAGATAGTCAAAAATGGCGGCTGGGTAGTAGTTACGCTATTTCTAATTATGATTGGTATCCAGTTGAGTAAACTTACTTCCTTAAGAAATTTGAAGCAGGGGTTTACTTGTCTAGCAATTAAAATGCTATTGACTCCCTTAGTTGTCGGAACAGGCTTAATGTTTTTTGGGGTAACAGGAGCCCCCCGCCTCTCTTTGGTTTTGTTGATGGGAATGCCTCCCGCTTTTATCACTACCCTAATGGCAGAAACCTATAAGCTCGATCGAGACCTTGCCGTCACCACTGTCTTCCTAGGCTGCTTCTGTCTCCTCTTCACGATTCCCCTCTGGATGTGGCTATTTGGCTAAAGCCTAATTAAAACCATTGCAAATACTTAC
>JANMHD010000025.1:0-7274 GCA_031374985.1 Coleofasciculaceae cyanobacterium OTE_70_metabat_329
CATCCGCGATCGATTCAAACCTTCTTGGAGCTTATCAGTAATCTGCCGGAGCATCCGAGCCACCTGATCTGTCCCCTGTACCAAAAACTCAATATCTGAAGCCGATTCCTTCACCCGGACAATTAATTCGATCATCTCTTGAGAAAGGAGATGAAACCCAGTAAAGCGATCCATTTCCAAAGGATCATACTCATCTCCGCCAGAATTACCCGGCCGATGAGATTCATCTCCTCTAGAATGCTGGTTTAGGTATTGATGAGTAGGCTGTTGATTCTTTTGGCGGCTGGCCAAGAGAGAACTCTCTAGAAGACTACGTTCATAGAGGTCTTGCATCCGTCCCCCTACGTCGGTTAGTTGCTGGATATTCCGAATTAAGTTATCTAGAAACTCCCGCAATCTGCCCTGATCCTGCTCTAGGGTATTCCGGTTAACTACTAGTTCCCCCATCAGGTTATTTAGATTATCAAGCTGCTTCACCGGAACCCGCATGGTTTGTTCTCCCACACCTCTCTGGGGACGAGCCACGCTAGTACTTCGGCTGCCAGAATCAGATTTTCGGGAACCACCCATAGATTTCTCGGTTTCCTCTAGTAGCCCTTCTAGTTCATCAAAACCAAAGCTATCTTTCTTAGATTCTTTTGTAGTGTTTGTAGTATTCGCAGTATTCGTAGGAGTAATTTTAACTGGGGCAGCAGGTTCGAGGAGATCATCTAGGTCAGCAAAATCATAATTGGTGTTATTAGGAGACAAGCCAGAAGATTCGCCCAGCATAGTTTCTAGTTCATCAAAGCCTTCTTGACTAGGGTTAGAATCTCCTAACATACTTTCTAGTTCGTCAAACTCTCCGTAGTTTTGGTCTAGGCTGGGGTCTTGGTCTAGATCAAGGTCAAAGATATTGTCTTCTAGATCAGTCTCAGCGATCGCTTCCCTTGAGGAGGTAAATGATGATGTTGATGTTTCTTCATCCAGAGTATTTCCAAATAAATCATCGAAATTTACTTCTTCTAAGGTTGGAGATGCAGCAAACATATCTAAGTCATCCCAATTTTGCGCTGAAGCAGGAGATTCACTAAACAGATCATCAAAACTACTATCGGCTCTAGTCTCTT
Source organism: Coleofasciculaceae cyanobacterium OTE_70_metabat_329 (assembly GCA_031374985.1). GTDB lineage: Bacteria > Cyanobacteriota > Cyanobacteriia > Cyanobacteriales > JAAUUE01 > JAAUUE01. The sequence goes on from JANMHD010000025.1 coordinate 1,110, forward strand.
CAGCCCCAAAACCGATAGATTGGGGATCCGCAAAGAAATCACTCAAGGCATCATACTCTGAGCCTTCTAAGCTATCTGTTCGTGAGTCTCCGGGGGAAGATTCTCCACCAAAATCTAAGGATTGACTAGAGGATTCTGCTAATAGGTCTTCCCAAGATTGGTCAGTAGTTTGATCTGGTAATTTTGGAGAGCTGGGGAGGACTGTTTCTTGATCAGAAAACATATCATCAAAGTTGAGGTTATCACTAGTATCATCAAAAAGTTCAAGATTGAGATCATCTAAGCTTGATGCAGGTGATAAATCTAGGTCTGATAAGTTGTCTAAATAATCTAGGTTATCTGAATTGTCAGTAAATAAATCTACGGAATTTAGATCAAGAAGCTCATCTAATTCTTCACCCATTAAAGCTGGGGAATCTTCAACTGAGGCGGGGATCGATCGAGGAGACTGGGTAGATTGTTTAGGCTGAGGGGGTCTAGTAGTAGCTGGTTGAGGAATTTCTGTCATTAAGAAACTCATATCTGCACTGTCATAGTCAGAAATCTCTTCTAACTCTTCGTCGTCATCTAACCCAGAGAATAGGTCATTAAGGTCTTGATTGTTGTTGCTGCCCAAGATATGTTGCTCCTCTTGATTGAAGTCATGACGGCTGGCGATCGCTGGAGTCGCTTCTTCGAGGTCTGTAATTTCATGGGAGAACAAAATAGCTAGGTTGTCTAGCTCCGCAGAGCCGACTTCCGGGGTAGGGGAAGAGCTACTAGAATTAATTCTGGCTTTCTGGGGACTGGTTTTTGCTACAGGAACTAAAGCTTGAAGTTGGGAACTAGGAACTATCTCCTCGGCACGGTTAGCAACAATCAGGTCATGGGCTTGTTTAATTTCCTTAACTACTTTGCTGGCAAGAATTTTGGGGGAATTATCGGGGTTGCCGATCGCAGTAGTGGCAACTTGCATGAGAGTTACCCAAGTCGGCAGGTTAGCCTGTTTTCCTAAGGCAGTGAGACCCTTAGCATGATCCAATGCCTGACGGCGATTAGCCGCACTATCAGGCTGCTTAAAGAGTTGGAGAAGTTCTCGGAGTTTACTCAAAACATCAGGGGCAAAATTAGGAGGCAAGGTTTTAGTTGGGATAGCGGTAGTAGTCCCGTGGGCTAATTGTTCTAAATGAGCCGGCATCTCCCCAAAAATGGGCGTAATCCCTGCCATCAGGTCGCTTGCCTCAGCTTCACTGAGGGTCAAGTCGGGGCTTTGCTCTAGACGATCAATCTGAGTTTGCAGGACTTGTTTAAGCTTGGCAAAACTAGTTTTCATATATTGATCGGCAGGGACGGGATTTTCCTTGAGGTACTTAAAATAGTCCTCCAGCCGATGGGCGGTAAGGCGGATACTTTCCAAGGCCAACATTGCCGCTCCGCCTTTGATAGAGTGAGCGCCCCGGTAACATTCGTGGATATCATCGGGAGTAGCGATCGTCTTTGATAGATCTACCAAACCTTGGGTAATAGTTTCCAAGTGCTCTCTTGCTTCTTCGATAAAATATCCGGTGATTTTCTTGAGTTGTTCTGGCTCCATGGCAATGTTCCTTGAGTCAGTTATCAGTCGTCAGTTATTCAGTTATCAGTTGGTCTTACTGCTTACTGTTTACCGCTCACTGTTCACTGTTGGCTGAGTGCGTTTTTTATAAATTTACAGGAAATTTACAATACTATTTTTAGTGTACCCAAATAGCTTGATATTTAGTTTAACTTTTCTGTCCTTTAGTGGAGAATTTATAATTACAGCACTTCTTTAGTTCGTAGACGACGGGTAAGGGGCTTAAGCCTCTAGTTTCTCAAACTGCTCAAACTACTCAAACTACTTTAACCCCTTGATAGTTGCTCTGTAGGACAGGTTGGGTTCAAGAAAAATCAGAAAAAATCCCTGAATCTCCGTGATAACGTGCCACTACGCTAGAGCAAAGGGGGGACTTGATGAAGATCAAAAATGTACCTTACCGAACTGCTAAAGGCTGTAGCTGTTCGCCCTAGGGTTGATCAAATAGCTGACCATCTAGATTACTGACACTCCTTTGTAGTGTGGCTAGAGAGCGATTAAAGCCGACGATCGCATTAAGCTGATTGACTTGAGCTCTGGTTAGGTCTGTTTGGGCAGTGATTACTTCGCTTTGGGTTCCCACCCCGGCCTGAAACCGGAGCCTAGCTAACCTCAGACCTTCATTAGCCCTAACTACAGCTTGGGAAGTAGTAGCGATATTATCCCGATTCGCTTGCAAATTATAGTAGGATTGCTCTACTTGAAACCGGACTAGATTGCGCTGCTCAGTAAAATTACTTTGGGCAGTAACAATATTTGCTTCCTGTTGAGCAACTCTAGACCTTGCTGCCCCCGCATCAAAGAATGTCCACTGTGCCCGGATGCCGATGCTACCACCACCCGCCGTATTTACCCCGTCTCCCAGAGTACCTAATACACTGTAGTTGGCAAATAAATTAACTTGGGGCAGGGTATCGGCCACGGCAATCCGTTGTTGTGCCTCCGATTGTTCGATCGCCAAGAGTTGCTGTTCGATCTCTGAACGATTTTTTGAGGCTAAGACAATACTTTCTTCTAAAGTTAGAGTCCAATCTCCTAGGGGTGTGATCTCACCTGCGGTGATTACAGTGATGGTTTGGGGAATATTGAGTCTTTGAGATAGTTGACGACGGGCGATCAATTGCTGGGCAATAGCATTGCGTTCATCTTGAATTGCATTAGCTAGAGCTACATCTGCCTGGAGTACTTCAAACTGAGTCCCAACTCCCGCCTGTTCTCGCAATTGGGCATCCCGGAGACTTCGTTGGGCTTGGGTGACGGAGGCTTGGGTAATTCTTAGCTGGGCATCGGCCTGCTGCAAACCATAATAGTCGTTGGCTACATCTAGGCGGAGTTGGACTAATTGGGTTTCTAGGGCTAGTTGGCTAGTGCGGAGTTGGGAGGCGGCAAGAGCGATGGTAGCGGGACGACGACCCCCAGTATAGAGGCTGTAATCTAGTTGCAGAGTTGCTTGGGCTGTGGTGCTGCCAGTCCCTTGGTTGATGCCGGTAATTTGGGCTTGGCGATCGGCATTGAGCCGCGAACCAGCAGATTCCGATCGAGTGAAATCAAAGCTGGCTGTCCCAGTGGGAAACTCTGCCGCATAGGTCTCCCGGAGCCGAGATTGGGAGCGATCAATCGCTAGTTGTGCTTGAGTAACAAGGGGATTATTCCGCCGGGCTAAGGCGATCGCTTGCTCTAGGGTAATGGGTTCTGTAGTATTCACCTGAACCTCTGAAGGAATTGTCGGAAACAGCAGGGAATTGGAACTAGGATTAAGAAACTCTGGCGGATTAAAGCCGGGAATCCCTGTTAAGGGCGAAGTAGTTAGGGATGTAGCCTGAGCTACTTGAGTTACCTGCACTGCCGAGGCACAAGAAGTGCCTTGCCTAAATAGTTCAGTTTGTAAAGGGGTACATTCTAGGCCTCTTCCTGTAGTGAGGTTAAGATCAGCCTTACCAGGTAACAACCCTATACTCAGGGCTTCCTGTAGGGGAACATCTTGCTCAAAGCTAGAATGACTAAGATTATCGGCAGGAGATGGATGGGGGGCAGCATTAACGATAGAACTAGGCAGCAAGATGGCAGCTACAGTAACGATGGATAGAGAAAAACTTCGCATAAATTCTTTATTTTGATTTTGAAATTTTGGTTCAGCCCTAGACTCTAATCTTAGGCGCTAATGTCTTAAGTACTGATGTTTTGGGTGCTAATAGCAGGATTACTTCATCGGTTAATTTTACCTACTGCTAGTATATTTTCTTACAGGTTTGGTCAAAATAGGCAATAGGATTTAGAAAAACTGCAAAGAAACAGCCATCAATCCCTAGCCAAACTCACAGCGACTTACTTAGAAATTGAGTATCATGAAGATTCCCCCAAATTCCAACTGCATGTCTGATATAATTAATTGCTTATTAATTCAAAAGCTGCGGTCAGTAATTGAGAGATAAAACTACTGATTGTCAGAAAAATTAAATTCCTCTCAGGTCTAAAGACCCTGAGTTTATAACTTACTGTATTATTTTTATGATTTCTAGTAACGATTTTCGCTCCGGCGTTTCTATTGAATTGGACGGTTCTGTATGGCGGGTAATAGAATTCCTCCATGTTAAGCCGGGCAAGGGTTCTGCTTTTGTACGGACTAAGTTAAAAAATGCCCAAACCGGATCTGTAGTAGAACGTACTTTCCGTGCCGGAGAAACAGTTCCCCAAGCTAATTTAGAAAAAACTACCATGCAACATACCTACAAAGATGCAGAGGAGTTTGTGTTTATGGATATGGAAACCTATGAAGAAGCACGGTTAACCCCGACTCAAATTGGGGAACAGATCAAGTATCTTAGTGAGGGGATGGAAGTTGGGGTTTTAACTTGGAATGGCAAGGTTCTGAACGTGGAGTTGCCTAATTTTGTGGTTTTGGAAATTGTCGAAACAGATCCTGGAGTACGGGGTGATACGGCCACTGGGGGTACAAAGCCAGCGATCGTTACTACTGGCGCCCAAGTCATGGTTCCCTTATTTGTTACGATCGGAGAAAAGATCAAAATTGATACCCGGACTGATAGTTATCTAGGCAGAGAGCAATAAAAAATCTCTAGCTGGAAATAAACTTAATTAGAAATAAAAACTTGTGGCAATAGACTTTAATCAACTACGAGAATTATTAGCAACGATCGTCAATACAGACATTTCTGAGCTAACTCTAAAAAATGCTGAGTTTGAACTTACAGTCCGCCGGGGATCCGTGATAGTTACTCCGACAGCAAATTTAGCAACTCCAACTTTACCTCCTCCTGTTACTCCTGAATCTCCGCCGAAGGAAACTGCTCTTCCTCCTGCCAGCGAACCAAAAAATGACTCTAAATATGAAGAAGTTAGATCGCCGATGGTGGGAACTTTTTACTGTACCCCAGCCCCAGATGAACCTCCCTACGTGGAAGTAGGCGATCGGATTCGTAGTGGCCAAGTTCTTTGTATCATTGAGGCCATGAAACTTATGAATGAAATAGAAGCCGAAATTTCTGGGCAGGTGATGGAAATTTTGGTCAATAGTGGGGAACCAGTAGAGTATGGGCAGGTGTTGATGAGGGTGAAAGTGTAGGCGGTTATGAAAATCACCTACAGCCCGGCCTACACGATCGTCCCTACCTATGAATGTTTTAATCGTTGTAGTTACTGTAATTTTCGGGTTGATTCGGGGCAGGATATTTGGCTTAGTCTGGATACTGCCCGGAGTAGGCTAGAAAAATTACAAGGGACAGGAGTTTGTGAGATTTTAATTCTTAGTGGTGAGGTGCATCCCCGATCGCCTAGGCGATCGCTTTGGCTCCAACATATTATTAATCTCTGCCAATTGGCTCTAGATTTAGGCTTTCTACCCCATACCAATGCAGGGATTTTGAGCTTGGATGAAATGAGGGAATTAAAAAAAGTTAATGTCTCTATGGGGTTGATGTTAGAGCAAGTCACCCCAGATTTATTAACGCATGTCCATCGTCACGCTCCTAGCAAAATACCCGCAGTGCGATTAGAGCAACTAGAATTTGCTGGTAATTTGAAAATTCCGTTCACCACTGGCCTACTTTTGGGAATTGGCGAAAGTCCCGGCGATTGGGTTGAAAGTTTAGAAGCGATCGCCCAAATTCAAAACCGCTACGGCCACATCCAAGAGGTAATTCTTCAACCCTACAGTCCCGGCAGCAAAGAAACCCACTCTCAATCTAGTTTTGATCCCGCTCAACTACCCCGAGTTATTAGCCTTGCTAGACAAATTCTCCCTTCTTCTATTACGATTCAAATTCCCCCTAATTTAATTCAAGAATCAGCATGGTTATATGCTTGTTTGGCAGCAGGGGCGAGAGATTTGGGGGGGATTAGCCCGATCGATGAAGTGAATCCCGACTATGCTCATCTTGACCATACCCAATTAAGCAAAACTTTAGCTGCAAAAAATTGGGAACTAGTCCCTAGATTACCCATTTATCCTCAGTACATTCCTTGGTTAGATAAAAATTTACAAGCCTTGGTAAAACTTTGGGCTAAAAAAATTACTGGAAAAATTCCCCAACTGGGCATTCAAAACCCGGCAG
>JANMHD010000621.1:0-5752 GCA_031374985.1 Coleofasciculaceae cyanobacterium OTE_70_metabat_329
GGCTCAACTTTACCTGTAGAATTTAAAGATAAGCTCAATACTTCTGCGGGATTAGCCTTGGTTTTCTATCAATTGAGTGATAATTTATTGCGGACAGAAAGGAATCGCTTACGAGTGGAATCTCAGAATTTTTATCAGCAGGTGATTAAAGATGATGGAGTAAATTATCAACCAGAAATCCTAGCTAAAAATTGGCTCTGGACAGAAAAAGCTATTAGAGATTGGACTATGTTAGAAAAATTATAAGAATTCTCGCTTTTGCTACCCACTTGTGACGGGTAAAATGATGCAGGAATCGCAAAAAATAGGGGGAAATAAAAATTCCCCATTAAAGAACAGGGAGGGGATTCTACCGCAAGGCCGTTTTACCTCAGTTTATGACCTGGAAAAACCAGGTGGGCGCTACTGTATCTCGCTTAGGTTTCCGAGTACTGGCTCGGTCTACGGCTGCAAAACAATCTTGAGTTCCCTTTTAAAAACCAACATAGATCAAAAAACAGTATTGGCAGTCACCAACATCGCAGTAGAATCTTTACTTATTATAAGCCTATTTTTATAAATAAGGAGTGAAGATGAAAGATAAGTTTCTGGAATGGCTAAATCTATTTTTAGTAGCTGATGTGTTTTTGGTTTTGTTTGGTTTTTTCTGGTTAGCCGCCGCCGTTATTGGTAATTCCTTGCATATTCCCCTAGGTCTGGAACTTTGGTACAAGCTCTGGAATCCGGTTTTCACTCCAGCGATCGGCATTCTTATGGGCGGGGCAATTCTCAGTGGGATAATTAGCCAGATCAAAAAAAAGCTAGGGGAACAGAAGTAATGTTATAAAACTTTACATAACTGGGATCATTCTAGAGCTATGCTTCATCATTTTTTGTCTATTGTAATTAGGAGATTCTCTTGAGTTGCTGATATCATGGAAAACTCAGTACTCATTAACCATCCATTAACCAATCATTCATGTAGGGCTGATTCCTCAGGAATTGTAAATTTAAAGCCCTGCAAATCCCCTAGCTAAGTTTCCCAGCCAGATTTCCCAGTCAAATTTCCCAGTTTTACCTAAACCGCAAGCCATGCCTAAGAAAATTCGTTCGACTTTTGCAGGAAGCAAAAGACCAAGTTCTGCTGCCAGAAATAGATACGATCGCCCTGATAGTTTCGATAGCTTTGATCGCCCCGATCGCTCCGATAGTTTTGATCGCCCTGAGCGTGGCCAAGCTGATCGCCCTGACCGCTTCGTCGATCGCCCCGCCCGGATGATTGATGCTCCCCGCAAGAGTGGCAGTAAATTTGCCAAGCCCCGCTACCAAGAAGGCAGTGGTGATTTTTATCCCAAAAAAGCTAGGAGTGAGGAGGGGGATTTTGCTCCCCGCCGCCCCGATCAGGATTTTGCCCCCAGAGGTGCTAGACCCAAATATCCCGCCCCCGGTAGTCGCCCCCCCAAAGCTAAACACCGTCAGGATCGGGATCCTGCTACCCCTAATTCTCCGCCCGTTTATCGCGATCGGGAAGCAAAACCCCGGTGGAATCAAGACGGTGATGATTTTGCCCCTCGACAAGGGAGAGATTTCTCGGAAGATAGAGCCTTTTCTCCTCGGCGGGAAGGAAAGTATGCAGATCGCAAACCCAAAACCTATGGAGACGATCGAGAATTTTCTCCCCGGCGGAGTTCTGTAGGCTCCCCAGTTAAGAAGCATCAAATAACTAGAGGTGAGGTCAGCGATCGACAAGACTCCTTCTCTAGTAGGTCATCCAAATTCAACCCCAAGCAAGAAGAGAGGTTTCCCTCAGAGCCGCCCTCTTACCAAAGTCGTCCTGGGCGATCGGGCAAAAGTATTCCTGCTCCCGATAGAAGTAGGGATGGATTTATCCCCCAGTTCTCTGAAGATTTGGCAGAACAGGAAATCGACTACTCCCTAGATAAAACTAACTTAGAACTAGCTAAGACCCATAGCCCCGATGCTTTTCTCTATCCAGAAGCATCTCCAGAGGGCGATATGCCCGGAGAGGACGATCTAATCTATGGTCGCCATCCCGTCCTGACAGCCCTAGAAAACCAACGTCAGCTAAACCGCATCTGGGTTGTCCCTCAACTCCGCCACGATCCCCGGTTTTACGCCCTCTTGCAACAGGCAAAAGCAGAAGGAGCGGTAATTAATGAAGTGGAACCCCGCCGCCTCAGCCAACTTACTGATGGGGCAAACCATCAAGGCATAGCTGCCCAAATCGCCGCCTACGATTATGTGGAGCTAGAGGATTTAATTATCAAAGCTAAGGCCGCCACTACTGAGCCTATTCTCCTAATTGCTGAAGGCATTACCGATCCTCATAATCTTGGTTCCATGATTCGGACAGCGGAGGCTTTGGGAGTCCAGGGCATAATAATTCCCCAGCGCCGGGCTGTGGGGGTAACGGCAGCAGTACGGAAAGTTGCTGCAGGAGCTTTAGAGTATATTCCTGTAGCGAGGGTAGTCAATCTCAGCCGAGCCTTGGCACAACTCAAGGAAGCGGGCTTCTGGATTTACGGAACTGCGGCTGATTCTGGTAAATTAATACACAATGTCAAACTTACAGGTGCAGTAGCCTTAGTTGTTGGCTCTGAAGGTAAGGGGTTAAATGTTTTAACTCAAGAGCATTGTGATGAGGTAATTTCCATTCCCCTAGCCGGGAAGACCCCCAGCCTGAATGCTGGTGTAGCGGCAGCACTAGTTTTATACGAAACCTGCCGCCAACGATGGGGAAAATTAATTCATCTGTAGGGAATAACTTTGGAAAAAGCTAACTTCCTATAGTATAAAAAGGGTGAACTAAGCGATTGCCAAAATCAGGTTAGTAATCTCAGTAAATAGGCAAAAAAGATATGAAAGAACTTTGGATTAAGATTCTTCAATTAGTAGGTAAGGCTTTCTGGGTAGAAATTATTACAGAAAATCCCAAATGTACTTACTATTTCGGTCCTTTTATTAATGAGTCGGAAGCGATCGTTGCCAAGGCTGGTTATATCGAAGATTTAACTGCTGAAGGAGCCACCATCTCCAAACTCCAAGTCATGCGTTGTCAGCCCAAACTACTGACGATCGAAGAAGAATTGGGGGGGGGATTTGACCGGGGAGTAAAGCCGACTATCCTCGGTCAAGGATTTTAGGGAATTTTTTTCCAATTTTAGATTTTTAGGCTTTCGATACACCTTTAGACTGAGTTTGGATTGAATTTAGACTGGGAAAGATATCAAAGTTTCTGAATGAGCGGCTAACCACTGGTCAATATCTCCTAGCACTTGGGGGGCAATTTCCCAAGGAAACAAATGGGCAGTATTGGCATAATAATAGCTCTGGGCGTGGGGCAAGTGCGCTGCAGTTTCTTGACTAGAGGCTGCGGTGATGTGGCGATCGTTCTCTGCTGCTAAAACTAGACAAGGGCAAGTAATAGCGGCCAACTGGGGCAGGCGATTATAACCTTGGCGGATGGCGGTGGTCAGGGCTTGGCTGGCTTGAGGACTAGTTTGTAGATAGGCGGGGACGGCGGCTTGGCCGATCCACCCATAAGCCTCTGGGGTGTGCTGCTGAATTAAATAGCGAAAGAGCGATCGCTTCCCGAAGGTGTCAATGTTCCACTGCCAGCCGGGATAGACAGCATTGATTAGGGCTGTAATCCCAGTATAAAAGTTATCTTGCCAACTAATAGCCGGGTGACTGCCCCTCGGTCTAGCGGCAGTAGCAATTAAGATTAAACCCGTGATGCGATCGGGCAGACTTAAAGCCAACTCCATACCCAAAATCCCTCCCAAAGACCAACCCAAAACTAAACATTTTTTTATCTGTTGCTGATCCAGTAGATTTGTTAAGTCTTCTAAGTGGTCGCTCATGGCAAAATTACCAGAGGCTCTACTTTTGCCATAACCTCGTAAATCTGGGGTGATAGTTTGGTAGCGACAAGATAAATTATCTGTAAATACATCCATAGCTTGAATGTTGCCGGGATGGCCGTGGAGACAAAGAATCGGGAATCCCTGCCCTTTAATTTGAAGATGTAAATTAACCATATAGCAATCCTAAATGATCTTACCCGCCTTCGGTGAGTGAGATCATTTACAGGAATCAATGTAATAAAATTGTAGAGAATTGCTTTAAATAATGAAAAAATTTTCTGCTTAGAGTAAAAATAAGGGTAGAACCCTTGAGCTAAAAACCATGAACCACAATCTAGATCCACAAGTAGTCATTTCCCCTTGGCTATCAGAGTTAACCCCCCAAGAAATGGAGTCTGTTACTGGCGGGGCATTACTCAGACGAAAAGCCTTAAATCGCTGGATATTCAAGTTTCAACGCACCAAATTAAACATCCCTGCTACGACAACTAGAGTAACCAGCCTCTTGACTGATACGGCTAATCGTCAGGCTAATTTGGATTTGAGTAATCAGTTCCATGCCCAGCTTACTACCCTAGAGGGGAGTAGATTGTTAGCAGACAACTTATACCGAGCTATAGGACTACCTGTGCCTAGCTAATGCTAAGTTTCCAGATCATCAACTCAAGTAAAAATTAGGAAATACCTGTGACACAACAATACGATCGCCAGACAACTACACCAGAGTGGATGTCGGAGCTAACCACTAGGGAAATGGAAACCGTGACTGGAGGGGTTCTTCTCAGAAGACTGACTCTAAACCGGTGGTTACTCAAGTTCCGCATTAGCACCCTCAATATTCCTGCTACCCAAGCACGGGTGACTACTGATATTTTGGGAGATGCCACTAATAGACAGGCTAGTCTTGATCTTAGTAGCCAGTATCATAAGCAACTAACGGATCTGCGGGGTAATCGTCGTTTGGGCGATCGCTTCTTCCAAGCCTTAGGTTTACCTACCCCCGTCTAATTTTCTTCCCTGATTCCCCATGAAAACCGAAGGTAGGGTGGGCATTGCCCACCTTACTTTTTATTAATTCAAGAACTCCTTTGACCGCTAAAATAGATAAACAATTCATCACTTGGTAGTCATGGCCATGGCTAAAAGTGTAGAAATAGTAAGTATTGAGACTAAGGGGGAAGCATGGCAATTATTGCATTGAAGGCATGGTATCTAGAGCAGTATGAGCCGATCGCTACCCTAGAGCAACGTCCACCTACTCTTCGCCTGAATCGTAATAGCTTAATGCGATCAGCTCTCCGGGCTGATTTTCTGGATGATAGCCAAGCAGTCCGCCAAACTGAATGGTTTGGGCGTTATTTAACGGGGGAAGCGGTAGAGTTTTATATCGAAGGTAGTGGCGGTTATGGGGTGGCAAATATCGATCTAATTTCCCATGAAATTTATTTTACTAAGCTAGAAGTCTTAGCTCAGTTGGAGCCAATTATTTACTACTGCCCTCAAGTGGAGTATCCGGCAGGACAGGAAGTGATCGCCGCCATACTACCAGAAATTATCAAGGACTTAAATAAAAAATCTCGCCTACCCTTGAGCCTTGTCACCTCTCCCCGCCTCAAAAAAGAAACTACTCGCCTATCAGGAACTCAATTCCGCCAAATCAAGAAAAGCTTGTTATTTATTGCTGATGGAACGGCGATCGCCCAAGTTTCGATCGGTGATAGTAAGCAATTGCTCCCTAGCCCTCAAGTCTGTCTAGAAATGGGCTTTGCCCTACAAACTAAGGCCTCAGAACAAATACTCCTGCTCAAGATGGAGCGCAGCGACCTCCCCGGAGACTATCCCTTTGATTTACCTAGCCATCAACAATTAACCTGCAAATCTGCTCC
>JANMHD010000626.1:0-8177 GCA_031374985.1 Coleofasciculaceae cyanobacterium OTE_70_metabat_329
CTATCTCCAAGCTGAAGGAGATCAGTTTACTCCAGCACAAATCAAGGCTTCTCTCCAAGAAGGTTATAAAACTTTGGAAATGTCTATTCCCGAAGATATTAGGAGTATCTATTTTCAGGAAGTAGCCACAGCCCTAGCTACTAGTCCCTAGATTTGAGCGATCGCTCCCTAATCTTCCATAATCTGTTTATCAAATCTTTTTTCTTACCTAGGTTCTTGAGTTTCTACTCGCCATTCTTCTGCTGATAGGCCGACTATCTCGATCGCCTTTTGGCAGAATCTATAAATATCTTGGGCTGATAATTGAACCTCAATAAAAGCTCCATTACGTAGGGATCTGTTCTGCCGAAGATCATTTGCATCCCAGCTTATAAACCGGGGAAATTGTTGCATAATTTCTTGAAAATATTCCGGTTCTAGCTCAGCGATCGTATTTAAAGTAACTTCTAAAACATCTCGCCAACTTCTTACAGGATGTTCCTGCCCAAACAAATAAAGTATTCTTGGGGTTCTTCCAGTTGGACTATTTCTAGTTGGGCTTAACTGGGCAGATTGGGTAGAGCTATCCCCAAAATAGCTCCAAATTTGCAGAGCAATATCCGCAAGATATGCTGCCCGTTCTTCAATATCTTCTCTAGTCCAAGATTCCTTAGTTTGAAAATAATTGTTTAGTCTTAGATTGCTCTCTTGAAGGCGATTTTTCTTAACTTCAAAAGTAGCATTAGAAAGCTCTGAATTGTAAGCTGTGAGAGTTAAGTTTCCTAGTGTATGTCGGAGTAATTCATGAGTTATTTCCCAATCTTCCCCTAAGTCTGTCTTCCACTGATCACTCAAGGTTTGAGGCATAATATGCTCAATAGTAAGCACGCTAGGATCAACATTTTCTCTATGTCCAAATTCTTCAATAGATTCAAGAATAAGCTTACACTTTTCAGAACGATTAGAACCATATAACTTTACATCTACTAATCTAGCCCTGAATTCCACATCTTTAGGGTAGCTTTGATCTTGAAGCTTCAATTTTAATCTCTCAACAAAACTATCAGAAGCAAGATCAATAGTTCTACTAATTTGCGAGTAGAGCGAGGCAAAAATTCTATTCAAACCTCTTGTTTGGACATTACATACAAAGCGACGTAAAATGAAATTCTCAATAATTTGAAGAGTAGAAATGAATTCTCTTTCCGTTGTTTTTTCTTGTATCCAGTCATCATAGCAATTTAAGAGAAACGGATAGACAGTTGCCAGTTCCAAACGTTTAATACGGTGCAGATATTTACGGACAACGTTACTGGGTTCTCGCTCTGGATTCAAAAGTCTTGAATAATATTCTGAGAAAACACATAAGTCTCTTAGATAAGGAAGAGCATCGCTAGTACCAATTCGCTCCTTTATTTCAAAATAAACATCACTTTGGTTAACTACGACACCAGTTCTTGTTAGATAGTGACGAATAAATTCTGTTAGATTATCACCCAATAACTCCTGCATGGGCTGCCAATACTGTGTATATACAGAATCTTGCTGATCTGTATGAATCCTCATAAAGAAATAGTTGCGAATCTAGTCTGCTTGAGTTAAGGGTCTTCCCGTAGCATTAAGACTTTCAAAAACTAAATAAGGATCATCATCGTGACTGAGAACAACACTCACAAGAGATAGATTACTACAAATAACCTTTTTAATTCTTTGCCGTTCTATTGATGATCTATTTTGTCCAATTTTCTCCTTGAAGAAGCGATAGCAGTCTAAAATACCGCTTCCATTAACTGGAATTTCTGAATTTATTATCTGATGGAATGCTATACGATCTTTTTGTGTAGGTTGTAATTTATAGTAATCCAAGCCTCTTTGATAGGGATTAAGCAAGATAGTATTGTCAATCTCTACCGCTAGTTGTTCCTCTGATTGTTTTGCAATATCTCTTAATGCAGAAAGTAATATAAAAACAGTAGTCAATCGCTGTTGTCCATCAATTAATAAATACTTGGTTACACCTTCAGGAACTGATGAAGTCGGCATAGTGACGATCGAACCCATGAAGTGAGGACGAGGATTATCAGCTTCATAAAGTTCTTCGATATCATCCCATAATTCCTGCCAATTATCTCTTCTCCAGCTATAGGTTCTTTGGAAAAGCGGGACAACATACTGCTTTGTTCCTTCAATAATCTGTTCTAGCTTTGTTTCTGAGGCTTGCATTAGTTTCTACTCTATGGCGGGGTTGCTTACACTATTAGTCCCTTTAGGCTTCTCTATCGAGAGTAGTTCTTTTAATATCTACTGTCAAGGTTACGCTATATCAAATATACTCCCTCTTAAAAAGTTGTCAGAACAGAGTATCTAAGAGGATGTCTGAAAAGGTAGCTTGGCGACTAAAGACATTCGGCCACGCTCAGTCGAGCCATCGCAGCTACAGGAGCAAAACCTGGATGGTGCGCAGGTTGCAGAAAGTCCTAGATTTCTCTTAGTCCGCGACGGCGGACTTTGTTCTTATAGCTGCGGTTTCAACCGCCAGACATTTCTCAGACATCCTCTAAAGCAATTCCCCTAATCATTTCTGAAAAGGGGAGATTTTTAACCTATAGAATTAACTAAGCCTAGGGAAAGAGATTTAGGTCTGTCACCGCTCCTAAACTACTAGAAGAAACTAACTTAGCATACTTAGCTAAAACCCCTCTGGTATAGCGGGGAGCCGGAGGTTGCCACTTAGCTCGGCGCTGTTCTAGCTCCGCCTCTGGAACATGGAGTTCTAAGAGCCTTTGAGGAGCATCGATCGTAATCCTATCCCCTTCTTGGACTAGAGCGATCGTACCCCCCACCGCCGCCTCTGGAGCCACATGCCCTACCACCATGCCGTAGGTTCCCCCAGAGAAACGCCCATCGGTAATTAAGCCCACGGAGTCTCCCAACCCAGCCCCAATAATTGCCGAAGTCGGAGCCAACATTTCCCGCATTCCCGGGCCTCCCTTCGGCCCTTCATAGCGGATAACTAAAATATCCCCTGCTTGGATTTTTCCTGCCAAAATCGCCTCTAGACAGCTTTCTTCCGATTCAAAAACCCTTGCTGGCCCGGTAATATTAGCCTTCTTGATCCCGGTAATTTTAGCTACTGCCCCCTCTGTCGCCAGATTCCCCCGCAGAATTGCCAAATGTCCTTGAGCATACATAGGATTATTCCAAGGGCGGATCACATCTTGATCTGGGGATGGCTCACTAGGAACATCCGCCAAAACTTCGGCGATCGTCTCCCCCGTAATCGTCAAAGCATCACCGTGGAGTAAATCATGCTCCAACAACATTTTCATCACTAGAGGAATCCCTCCAGCTTTATGTAAGTCTGTAGCTACATAGCGGCCACTGGGTTTGAGGTCACACAATACGGGAACCCTAGCTCGGATAGTTTCAAAATCATCAAGGGTTAAGGGAAGCTTGGCAGTATGGGCGATCGCTAGCAAGTGCAACACCGCATTAGTAGAACCACCCACCGCCATAATTACAGAAATTGCATTCTCTAGAGCTTTCCTAGTTATAATCTCTGTAGGGAGAATTTGTTTACGAATTGCATTTACTAAGACCTCGGCTGATCTGGCGGTACTCTCAGCTTTTTCTGCATCTTCTGCTGCCATAGTTGAAGAGTAGGGCAAACTCATACCCATAGCTTCAAAGGCAGAAGACATAGTGTTAGCTGTGTACATACCTCCACAGGAACCAGCCCCAGGGCAGGCTTTACGCTCCACTTCTAATAATTCAGCTGCATCTATTTTTCCAGCGCTATACTCTCCCACAGCCTCAAAAACACTGACCACCGTTAGGTCTTTGCCATTATGATGACCGGGTTTAATGGTACCGCCATAGACAAAAACCGCTGGAATATTCATCCTAGCGATCGCAATCATCGCCCCCGGCATATTTTTATCACAACCCCCGATCGCCAGTACCCCGTCCATACTCTGGGCGCTACAAACAGTTTCAATAGAATCAGCAATGACATCACGGGAAACCAAAGAGTATTTCATGCCCTCCGTTCCCATAGAAATACCATCACTAACGGTGATAGTCCCAAAAATCTGGGGCATGGCTCCTGCCCGACGAGCCGCTGCCTCAGCCCGGAGCGTTAGCTCATTAATCCCCATATTACAAGGAGTAATCGTACTATATCCATTAGCAATCCCAATAATCGGCTTATCAAAATCACTATCCCCAAAACCCACAGCCCGCAGCATGGCACGATTAGCAGATTTCGCACTGCCTTGGGTAATTATCTTGCTCCGCATATTATCTGCCATAGTATAGTTCCTTAATTTCTTTAATAAGTAATTACCGGATTTTACTCCTAATTCCTAGAATAATTTTATATTTACTTCCCTTCCCTAGCTACAGATGAATTAATAGAAAATCAACGGAAATATAAGGAGTTACAATGGTTCTTTCTGACACAATAAAACAAAAAAATTACTCTAGTCCTATGATTTTAGAAGAAATACAAAGCCGCTATACCAGGGGGGAGACAGATTTTCGAGACCTCAACTTGCAAGATACCTCTTTAGTAGGATTAGAACTAAAAAAAGTAGACCTCCGGGGAGTCAACTTTCGGGGAGCAACCCTAATTGGAGCAGACCTGAGCGATAGTAATCTCCGGGAAGCAGACCTCTCTGGGGCAAACCTCACCGAAGCAAACTTCCACCGGACAAATCTTATTGAAGCAAATCTGACTAATAGCTACTGTTTTCAAACTAACTTTGCTGATACTAGCCTCCGAGCCTCCGACCTAAGTCAGGCAAATTTTACCGAAGCAAATCTCAACTACACCATTCTTAGTGATGCCATCATTAGCAATACTAACTTCAGTCGAGCAAAGCTATTAGAAGCAACCCTGACCCGCGTGAAGTTAATGGAGTGTAACTTCCATCAAGCCTCTCTAGAAGGAGCCAATTTTACCGGAGCCACCCTGATTAATGTTAATTTTGTCGAAGCAAATCTAGCTAGAAGTCTCTTTAATAATAGTAAAGCCCTAGGAACTAGTTTTCAACGGGCTGACCTAAGCCGAGCAAGGATTAACAAGGCAGACATGTCAGGGGCTGATTTTAGCGATGCTAATCTCCGGGAAGCAAACCTTACTTGGACTACTCTCCGGGAAACCAACTTCTACCGAGCTAAACTCTATCGAGCCAAACTCTGCTGGGCAAATATGAGTAAGGCTAACTTAGTCGAAGCAGTACTTCTAGATGCCGATATGACTCAAGCTAACTTGACCGGGGCTGATCTGACCATGGCAATTATGTCTAGATTAGCGAATGATTAGAAAAGAAGTATGGTAAAAAAGAAAATAGTAGAATAACTATTGTAAAAGTAGACTATAAGAACATAAACTTAGGAAGTAGCAATGAAAAACATTGCTGGAGCAGAGCTTTAATCAGGGCTTCAAATGCTATGTCTCTACTGTACCTCTACAATTTACAGCACTTCCCAGATTGGTAGGGATACTTGACTTCAAGTCCCCCTCGGCTCTGGCGTAGCGCTTATTAGTGCGGGGATTTAGGGGTTTTCTGGCTACATCTAAATGAAAAGTGCTGTATCTTCTGGCTGCATCAACTACTTACCTCTACTCGCTTACTAGAAATCACTGTGGCTTTAGCCCAGTGAGAATGTTAATATTTTGGCCAGTTAAACTATTAAGCCATATAGTCAATCAGGCTATATTCTCTCCTCTACCGTTGAAATTTCCTATGAGTACTACTTCTAATCAAGACCTCAAATATGAGAACCTCCAGATGTTATCTAGGTATCGGCAGTCTCAAGACTTAGAGGTTCGGAATCAAATTGTCCAACTCAATTTTGGCTTAGTCAGGAAAGAGGCACATCATTATGCCCAGCAATCTCAGGAAAACTATGAGGACTTGTTACAGGTAGGATGTATTGGTTTAATTAATGCGATCGAGAAATTTGATGCCCTCAGAGGAAATGCCTTTAGTTCTTTTGCTTTACCCTATATAAAGGGAGAAATTCAGCACTATCTGCGCGATCGAAGTAGTGCCGTAAGAATTCCCCGGCGCTGGCAAGAACTACAACAACAGTCTGTAAAGGTAATTAATGAATTACGTAGTCATTTCCAACGCCAACCTACAGATTTAGAGATTGCCAAGGCTTTAGCGATCTCTATTCAAGAGTGGCAAGAGATTAAACTAGTTCAACAAAATCGCCAACCCATTAGTCTTGATGTTCCTATGAGGGATGGGGAAGATGGTGCCACTAGTCTTGGAGAATTAATGCCAGACCCCCACTACCGGAGTTTTCAACTAGCTCAAGAAGACCAAATTCGTTTGCAACAGGCCTTAATTCATCTAGAAGATCAAACTCGACGGATTTTAGAATTTGTCTTCCTTTATGATTTTACTCAAAAAGAAGTAGCCGAACAGCTAGATATTAGCGTAGTAACAGTCTCCCGCCGTCTGAAAAAGGGACTAGACACCATGAAGAAGTTATTAGTAGGAACCGATGACTAAAGAAGTTATATCTACTGAAGGAAAGTTGCTATAATTTCAGAGCAGCTGTGATGAAGTTAGAAAGTAAAGTGTGGAGGTGTTTGGTGTATGCAGCGTAAAACATTGGTACCCTTATTGGGCATCCTGTCTGTAATGATGGGTGGGTGTGACTTTATTCCTTCTCTACCTTTCTTTGGTGGCAACAGTTCCAACAGCCCGACTCCAGTAGCTGCATCTCCTACAAGCTCTCCAATTAGTACTCCTAAAGCAGCGGGATCGCCCTTATCCCCTCCTAGAGCAGTTGCTTCTCCTTTCACGACTGTCAAGGCTGCCCCCCAAGCTCCGAAGACTGGTGCTAGTTCCGGGACTCCCGGTGTAGCTCAATCCCCAGCTAATACAGCCGCCGCTGGACTGCTCTCTTCTACTTTGGGCGATGAAGCTTTACGAAATAACCCTCAGGGGCGTTCGGATCCCTTTGCCCTACCAGCATCTATTCAGCCTTTAGTCAAAGGTACTACAGGTACTACAGGTACTACTGCTGCCACTGCTGCCACTGCTGCCACTGCTGGTGCGGCTACCAATCAAAGGCCAATTCCTTCTCTGCCACAAATTCCCCTGCCTCCATTAGCCGCATTTCCTGCGCCTCCAGCCCCTAGAGCGGTAGTAACTACGGTGGCCGGTGTGCCTAGGGGAACAGCTAGTAATACTCCTGCTAGAGCAGGCACAGCACCAGTAGCAGGTAGCAATACCCCTGCTAAACCAGGTGCAGGCACTCCAACAGTTCAACAACCTTTTACTCCTCAACTTCCAGTCTTACCTGAACCATCTTTGGCAAGGTTAGTGGAGGTTAGTGGGATCGTTGATGTGGCGGGTGCGTCTCCTAAGGCCATTGTCAAGGCACCGAATGAAAATAGTAGCCGTTATGTATCGCCGGGTGAAAGGCTTTCAGATGGGTTGATTTTAGTAAAGCGGATTGAAATGACTGGTCCCGGTGGCCCAGTGGTGATATTAGAACAATTTGGGGTAGAGGTGACTCGGCGGGTTGGCGATCGCTCTCCAACAAATACCCCAACTGGGGGTCGGCCTACTTAAATGTCTTATCAAGAAAAGGTAATTCTGCCCCGGTTGCCTCTAGCTACTTATCAGGAATTAGCAACGCATCTACGTCAATTGCCGGGGGTAGAGACTAAATTAATTCCCCAAGATTCTCTCCAGTTTGACTATCAAGAAAGTCAGGTAGGAGGGCTAATTTTGACTTATGGTTCTCTGGAGTTGGTGAATCAACCGCAGGTGACAGAAATATTGAAATACTATAGCGATCGCTACTGTAGGAGCTGCCTAGAAAGAATCACTCTAGAGTGAAAATATTAAGTTTTTTTCGGCTGCATCTCAAGGAAAAGTTCTGTAAGACTAATTTGCTAGGACTTAACAAGGAAAGACACTCCCCCAGTGTAGGGAACGTCCTTCTCCTTAAATTATTACCTTTTTAGAATTATAGCAAGCCTAAATTATTTGCTCTAGCAAGCGCCACTTCAGTCAAGACATTTATAAACTTTGATAACAAGGGGCTTAAGCCCCTTGTCTGTCCTCAGCATAATCGTAGGCGCTATATTAACCTTTGCTTATCTTCCATACAGGCAGACCAAAAACGGGATTGATAGTGACATTTTTGATGTTCTTTTGAGAGAAGGC
>JANMHD010000019.1:0-7265 GCA_031374985.1 Coleofasciculaceae cyanobacterium OTE_70_metabat_329
GCCCCCAGCTTTGGCTGGTTCCCCATCTGCTCGCAGGAAAGATATTCCTAATAATAAATCTCGTACGCCGCCGTAGCGCTGTCGCCAACTTCCCGTGAGGCCTATGGCGATCGCCCCGCCTACACTGGTTCCTTCAGGTAAATTAGGGCCAAGGGGCAGAAATTGCTCTGCCTTTGCCAAAATAGTTTGGAGTTCATCTAAACCCATACCTGCTTCCACCGTCACCGTCATATCCCCTGCGGCATGATCGATCACATGGTTAAATTTAGAAGTACTCAGCACTAAATCAATATTTCCTAGCAATCCCCCCCAATGAATTTTACTGCCCCTACCACAAGGTAAAATTTTTTGCTGTTTCTGGTGTGCTAGATGGATAATCTGCCCCATTTCCTGCCAAGTTTCTGGAGTGATTATAGGAATCGACGAACTAGAGTCTAGCTTAGTTTTAGATAAGCCCCAATCTCTAAGGGGTTGCCAGTCTTGGATATTTGAAGAATCAGTAAATTGTGAGAAGGAAGAATCGATCAAGGGCATGGGGAATCTACTCTAAGCCTAAATTTGGAAAATATGAGATCCATTATCAATGGCAAAAGGTCAAAATTCCTCATTTTAAAATATTGTAGAAGCCAAGAATATCTATCAGGACTTACGCACAGACTCTATACGTAGGGTGGGCAATGTCCACCTTGTCCCTACCAATAGCAGATGAAACCCTATTTTGGGTAAGTTCTATTTATTACTAATTTTTATTCAGTAGGGGCGCAAAACCTTACAGCTTTTTTTTACCCCTACTAGATAGTGGGTTCCTAGAATTTTCTAAGGACTATTAGGGATTTCCCTGAGCAGATTTTGCGCTTTGGTAACGCCTTCAGTTTGTCTTGTCTGCCGGAAAATATTTAGGGCATTCTGGGCAGAAGCGATCGCTTCCTGATTTCTATTCCGTCCCCGGAGCGCTAGAGCCAAACTATAGTGGGCATTTCCATCTTGGGGAGCCAATTCTGTCCACTGGCGGTAGGCAATAATCGCCTCTAAATATTCTTGATTTTGCAAAGAAATATCCCCAATTCCCTTTTGAGCCTCAAGATTGTTTGGCTGTACCTCAGCAACTCCTTGGTAGGCCTGGAGTGCCCGAGGAAAATCTCTTTGTTCTTGCCAAATTCTGGCTACCTGTAATTGGACTCCAGCATTTCTAGGATCAAGCCGAATCGATCGCTCTAGGACTGCTAAGCCCTGATCGGAGTTACCGGTTGCGAGGAGAGCCGCTCCTAAATTAACTTGCAAGTTAGCATTATTGGGGGCAAGACGAGTAGCCTGTTGGAGGATAGGCAAGGCTTCTTGGGCGCGACCTTGACGCAGGAGTGCCGCCCCCACCAGCTTGGGAGCATCAGAATTATTCGGGTCAAGGCTAAGAACATTTTTGTAAGCATCCATTGCCCCGTTATAGTCTCCTAGGCGCAGTAACACTACACCTAGACCTAGGTAACTATTAATATGACTACGGTTAATTTGAATTGCTCGATTATAGGCATTAGCTGCCCCGCGATAATCTTCCACATTGGCAAGACTAAACCCCAAGGCGTAGGAAAAGTCTCCATTGTTGGGATCTAGATTAACCGCTTGTTGATAAGCTCTTGTTGCCTCTAGATAGTTATTTTGTTGGGCATAGAGGTATCCCAAACCTGCAAAAATCCGGGGATTCTGGGCATCTAAGGTGGCAGCTTGGGTGTAGGTAGCGATCGCCCCAGAAAAATCTCTCGTATTAACTAATTCTCTTCCTCGGCGCAGTAGGTCATTTAACTGATTATTTTGACTATTGGGATTATTTCTCTGACTGAGAATTGTCGGCGGAGTAATTTGGGCTTGGGCTGGAAGGGTTAAACCCAGCAGTAAACAGCTACTACAAAAAGCTAAAGTTAGTTTATTCACGGATAATGACTAGTTAGTTATTAATCTGCGATCGCCTTAAGACCTAAGCCAAGAAAGCTAGGAAAGGCTAATCCAGAAGTTGACTGCGTATCGGCATCCAGTGGACTGACTCCCTTAAAAATTATTTAGCAAATTGTTAGTAAATACAGCACTTTTTTAGTTCTCAAAGGACAGGCAAGGGGCTTAAACCCCTTGTTCTACCTTGTTCCATAAGAAAATATGTCTTTACATAACCAAGAACTGCTATAGGATTTTCAAGTGTGTGAGGAGCAGCTTTATTTAGGCTCGATACCTTATTGATATTTTTAGATAGTGACAGAAGTCACTAGTAATGTACAAGATAATCACAAGGTGTGACTTTTTGTAAAGCCCCCTTGATGCACAACTGCTATACTAAGGCCAATATTAGTCCATATGACAAAGTTGAATTTTGGTTAAACCCTAGGCAAATAACCTGTGAAGCATACTCCTACCCTTGCCAGAACCCCATTTTTTGATTTAGCGATCGCCCAAAAAGCAAAAATGACTGCCTTTGCTGGTTGGGAAATGCCTATTCAATTCACAGGTATTACCGCTGAACATAAGGCGGTTCGTGACCAGTGTGGAATTTTTGATGTTTCCCACATGGGGAAATTTCTCCTATCTGGTGAGCAGCTACTTTACCACCTCCAACCCTTAATTCCTAGTGACTTAAACCGCCTCCAGCCGGGAGCCGCTCAGTATAGTGTCCTGCTCAATTCCCAAGGGGGGATTATAGATGACATTATCTTTTACTACCAAGGGAAAACAGATCGGGAGAAACAGCAGGGAGTAATGATTGTTAATGCTGCTACAAAGACTAGGGATAAGGCGTGGCTATTGGGTAATCTGGAATCTTCTCCGGTCACTCTTCAGGATGTTTCTGATTCCCATATCCTTTTGGCTGTCCAAGGAGTTAAGGTTTTAGAATACCTACAACCCTTATTAAATATAGATTTAAGTCAAATTAAACCCTTCGGGCATACTACTATTCTTTTGGACGGAACTCCGGTCTTTCTGGCTCGGACTGGCTACACTGGGGAAGATGGCTTTGAAATTATGACTACTCCAGCGATCGGCATTCAATTATGGCAGGATTTGCTGGCAGCAGGAGTTACCCCTTGTGGCTTAGGCTGTCGAGATACCCTCCGCCTAGAAGCTGCTATGGCCTTGTATGGTCAAGATATTGATGAACAAACTACACCTCTGGAAGCAGGCTTAGGATGGTTAGTGCATTGGGATAAGGGGGATTTTATGGGGCGATCGATCCTAGAGCAGCAGCGAGATAGGGGCAAACTCAAAATATTAGTGGGGCTGGAGATGACGGGCAGAAATATTGCCAGACATGGCTATCCGGTGCTTGCCGATCAGCAGGTTGTGGGAGTTGTCACTAGTGGCACTTTATCTCCCACCTTGGGGAAACCAGTTGCCCTAGCCTATGTACCGCCAGATTTGGGGAAAATTGGGCAAGAATTAGCCGTGGAGATTCGGGGGAAAACCTATCCGGCTAAGGTGGTGAAAAAGCCGTTCTATCGATCGCCTGGGCGTTGCGGAGCAATATCGCCCCATAAACCAACTTAAATAAATCGGTAGTATTAAAAGAACAAGAATTTTTCCTGCGGGGGAAATCCTTCCCAAAAAAATCATTACCTTTTTAAGAGTACAAATAAATCTAATCTAAATAAATTATGAAAAAAATCATTTTGTTGGGTTCTTTATGTCTGCTTCCGGTAGTTCTTCCTTTGTCTGCCAAGGCTAATATCCATCCTGCCCCCTCAACCGCCGGACAGCTGAATCAAACTCCTAACCCCTCTGCTAGTTCCTCTACCAGTCCAGTAACTAATCTACCCACTACTAAAATAGACCTCCTCACGGTGGGAACAGGAGAAAAAAAACAACTCCGCTTCACACCTGTGGTTAATAGTCGCCAGACCAGCACCCTGACCCTAAGACTAGATGATAAAGGTTTAGCTGCTACTATCCCAGCAACTAAACTAACTATGGAAATCGTCGTTACCCAAATTGCCTCTAATGGAGATATTTCCTTTGATTTTACTTATAAAAACGTAGATATTGTGGCAGAACCCGGTATTCCCCCTTCAGTGATTGAGCCAATTCGTCGTTCCTTGGGTTCTTTGGTAGGCTTGAGTGGGGCGGTGGTAGTAGATAGTCGAGGACAAACTAAGAGTACAAGTCTTAGATTACCCCAAGAGCTAGATAGCTCAACACAACAGATTTTTGAGCAGCTTTCTAGTTCCCTAGGACAACTTTATGCACCCCTGCCAGAGGAAGCTGTGGGCTTGGGAGCAAGATGGCGAACTTCTCAGGAGTTAAATATCAATGGAATTCAACTAACTCAGAGTGCTATTTATGAATTGGTTAGTAATCAGGGTAATGTGTTGCAGCTAAAGATGCTAGTGGAGCAGGAAGCACAATCCCAGGAGGTAAAACTACCTGCTAGTCCAGATATTCCTGCTGGTTTTAGAGTGCAGTTGCGATCGTTTAGCAATCAAGGGGAAGGGGAAATGACTCTTCAATTAGGACAAATGCTGCCCCAGCGATCGATCCTTTCCTCCCGTTCTAGCGTTGTGCTAAATTTAAAACCACCCCAAACCGAGCAAAGCGTGCCTGTGAATCAAGAGTTGAATGTGCAGATTATTTTAGATTCTCAACCCTAATTATGGCATTTACTACCCATCATCTCCTCCAGTGGAAACAACAACAACGCCCGATTGTCGTCTTGACAGCTTGGGATTGGGCGATCGCCCAAATTATTGATCAAGCCGGGGTAGATGTAGTGCTGGTGGGAGACTCCTTAGCAATGGTTGCTCTGGGCTATCCCAATACCCTGCCCCTAACTTTAGAGGAGACTCTCCATCATACTAAAGCTGTAGTCCGGGGGGTGAAGCAGGCTCTAGTAGTGGCGGACTTGCCTTTTTTGAGCTATCAAGAAAGCATTTCCCAAGCAATTCATTCGGCCGGATTGCTCCTAAAGGAAGGAGGAGCCGCAGCAGTGAAACTAGAAGGAGGGCATCCAGCTATGATCGAAACCGTGGCCAAATTAACAGCGATCGGCATTCCGGTTATGGGACATTTGGGTCTAACTCCCCAATCATTTCATCAACTAGGTTATCGTCAACAGGGTAAAACAGTTGAAGCTCAGACCCAGATAATTGAACAGGCGATCGCTCTCCAAGGCGCAGGAGCCTTTTCTGTAGTTTTAGAGCATATCCCTAGTGAATTAGCACTGCACATTAGTCAAAAACTAACTATCCCCACCATTGGCATCGGGGCTGGCAAGCATTGTGATGGACAAGTTCTAGTGACAGCAGACCTCCTAGGACTTACAGAGCGGATGCCTCCCTTTGCTAAAGCTTATAGCAACCTTAAGCAGGTAATTACCCAAGCAGTCCAAGATTACTCTCAAGAAGTCCGGCTGGGAAAATTTCCTGAATAGACGAGTGCTATACTTACCAAAATTAGTAACTTTACCCAAATCTATGGCGAATACAATTCAAGATATCGTAGTCCAAAAAGCGGATGGTTCTGATCAGCCTCTTGCTAAATATGCTGGAAAAGTTTTACTGATTGTTAATGTGGCTTCCTACTGTGGCTATACTCCCCAGTACCCCGGCTTAGAAAAATTACAACAGGATTATAAGGATCAAGGATTACTAGTTTTAGGTTTTCCCTGTAATGATTTTGGAGCACAGGAACCCGGAACAGAGCAGGAAATTAAGACTTTCTGTACTACTAAATATGGTGTCACCTTTGAATTATTTGCCAAAGTCCATGCTAAAGGAGCCCAGCAACATCCCCTATATGCAAAGTTAACAGCAGCACCCCAAGGGGCAGTGAGTTGGAATTTTGAGAAGTTTTTAATCAGTAAAACAGGTGAAGTAGTTCAACAATTTCGGAGTAGTGTCAAGCCCGATGACCCAGAATTAGTGGCAGCGATCGCCCAAGAACTCGCAAAACCATAACCAGATTTTTATCCCAGCTTTCTATGAGCTTTAGTGGAGCCTCTACCTACCTTGCTAACAATCCTGATGCCTTGGTTACAGCCTTGAGGCAGCATCTTTTATTAGTCTTCTTGGCCTTAGCCATAAGTTTATTGGTGGCTTTACCCCTGGGATGGTGGACAGCCCGATCTCCCCTAGGGTCGGTAATTTTTATTAATGGGTTTAATGGTTTGCGGGTAATTCCGAGTATTGCAATTCTATTTTTGGCAATTCCCTACCTAGGATTAAGTTTTACTGCTGCGGCGATCGCCTTAATTATTTTGGCAATTCCCCCGATTTTAATTAATACCAATGTGGCATTTCGATCGATTAATCCCCATCTCCAAGAAGCGGCGATCGGCATGGGCATGTCTCCCCAACAAGTTCTTTGGGAAATCGAGATTCCCTTAGCTTTACCCATAATCATTGCCGGGATCAAAACAGCCACCGTGGAAGTTATAGCCAGTGCCACCCTAGCTGCTTTCATTGGTGCAGGAGGATTAGGGCGCTTCGTTGTCTTGGGGTTTTCCTTATACGATAATTCAATTCTCCTTCTAGGAGCCATCCCTGTAGCTTTGTTAGCCCTAATTGCCGAGATTGGTTTAGGAATTTTACAAAAAAAACTAGACTACTCCGGTAAAATTATTTCAACTTAATAACGTGAGTTCGGTTTAAGCAAAAACTCTGACCCTAAGTATAGAGACGTTCCCTGAGCGGAGTCGAAGGGAGGGGACTTGTACTGAGCGTAGTCGAATTAGTCAAAGGGAACATTTCCGCTACAAATGAAGATAAGCGATCAAATATTTGTAGGGGGGGGTTTGGCTTCGACTCAGTTCGGCTTCACTCACTGACCTACGGGCAGCCAGCGATAATGGTTGTGGTTTTCATAAAATGGTATCAGGGAAATATCTTATCCCGAACTCACGTTTAATACAGCAATAACAAAGTGGTCTTAGAAGGAGGGAGGTTTAGCCCCAATTTTCTGGTAAGTATATAGAACAGTTTTACTTATATAGCAATCAACAAGGAGATTATGCTGTGGAAATCTCTGGAAAAAAGGGGCTTAAGCCTCCTGCCTGTTACAGCTTAACAAATCATCGAAATTGCAATACCTTCTTGAGCTAAGGAACCATTTACAAAGACATTTTTAACTGCCACAGCTAAGCTATCTAAGAGATGATCGTCATACTCTGGATCGTAATTAGAAAGCACCAGAGCTTTGACCCCTGATGCCTTAGCTAACCTTACTCTCTCTAACCATAGAGATTCTATATCTGTGAAAGAAATTTCTTGTTTAACTGACCGTGGCGCAGCAAGAAT
>JANMHD010000064.1:0-4807 GCA_031374985.1 Coleofasciculaceae cyanobacterium OTE_70_metabat_329
AACTTTCCTAAGTACTGTGAGCCAAGAAGCTGCTAAAACTGGAGAGGTGAAGAGTTTTATGGGTAATTATCTCTCGACATTTTTCCTGACTATCACTAACCCCATGACTATTCTTGCCTTTGTCGTCATCTTTGCCGGGCTAGGATTAGGAAAAATCAATAATTCCTTGGGGGCTGGTTTATTGGTTTTGGGAGTATTTCTAGGATCAGCCCTGTGGTGGTTACTTCTCGCCTTTATAGCTAGTCGGCTACGGCATAAATTAAGTAGCTCTCTCCTACAATGGGTAAACTGGATTGCTGGTGTGATAATCACTACCTTTGGATTAGTAGCTCTAGTAGATATTATGAAGTACTAAGAATGTCGGAATTGGATAATTACCCTATACTTTAGAGATACAACTATTGAGGTATGGACAAAATTCAAGTCAAATTTTACCTAGTAAGTGCTTTGAATTATAAACTATCTAGAGGAATTAAATTATGTTTTTAAATAATCCATTTGTCCGAGCTGTGGGCATTACAACGATCGCTTGGGTATTGTTACAGGGAATAACTTACATCCTAGATGCCCTAGTTAATCTCATGTCTAGTCTTGCGGCCTGGACTAGAATATTTTTTATTCCCTACAGTATTCAAGTTGCGATCGGCATAGGGTTCGTTTACCTACTCTACACCGCTATAACTACTAGTAGAAATTAAATAGTAATTTTTACTTATCAGAGGGAGTCCATTATTTGGGGATCGATCGCATTATTTCGCCGAATTTTATTATTGTTTTTTGGTGGTGGTGGCAGGTAAGAATCATTGGTGAAATTGAGGCTAATGGGAAAGCCCAAGGTCATAGCCAAACCATTGTAGAGGGTTTCTATCTGAGCCAAAGTTTCCACTTGATTAGGAGAAAATTCATTTTCTTTACGGAGTTGATCTTGAAGTTCTAGAAGTCTGGCCATAGGTTTACGGAGTTTTTTCAGCATCTGGCTAAAATACTTTGCCTGCCGGAGTTGATAGGTGATATCACCACTAATCTGGGCTTTTTGTTCGATGATCACAGCTAACATATTAGCGATCGCCCCCACGGTTTGAGCATCTTCCCGATCCCATTTATTGCGACTTTCATTCCCCACTGTCACCACCCCATAGATCTTCCGCCGTCCTTTAATAGGCGCAGAAAGAATAGTCACCGCTTGGGGTGTTAGGGGATCGATCGGCTGCTTCTGGCGTACATCAGAATGGATCACTAATTTACCTTGCCGGAATGCTTGGCCACTTGCTCCTTCTCCTAGAGATGATACCTGCTCACTATTATTGACATCTCCACCACTAGCAATCACCATAAATTGCCCCCCGTGCATATTAAAAGCGATCGCTGCCTCTGTAGCTCCAAAGATCATAGAAAGAATCTGCACTGCATCCCGCATCATGCAGGGTAGGGGCTGATGCTGGAGTAAAATTGCTGCAAATTGATTTAGGGTAGTCAAGCGCATCGATCGCCGTTGAGAAACTAGTTCCGATTCCTGCAATTGCCCTAAAATACGCCGATTAATCTCAGCAATATGGGTACTTTGCTGGTCATAGTACCTTTCTGGCACTGGCTGATAAAATTTTCCCATTACCTGAGAAAGTAACAAAGAAATTCGTTCTACCACTTGTTCATCATAAAACCAGCCCCCATCGTAGCGTTTAGTTCCAGAGTTATTCTCTGGTTCTAAAATTTCCTTTGCCAGCAGGGCAGCCCAAAAACTAGGAGTATTAACCAAAAAAAACCTTTCTTTAGCCAAGCCAGTATCAGGATTAAGGGGGAAAAATTCTACCCCCGGAATGGTTGGGGGCGTAACATCAGCAACCCCAAAGATAAAAACACGCCGACAAATAGCACCTAAAGATTTATAACGAGGAATATTTGTTGTCACCTCTGAGAAGGATTGGATTCCTGTATAGAGGTCTACGGGCAATTTATGGTTGATCACCTGTTCTTCAATTAGGTCGCAGATCAGAGTCATTGTATCCCCCGTGTGGACACACAAGAGATCATGATACTGACTGGCGATCGCCCCAAAGAGTGATATATCCACTAAATCCTCACTACAACACTTTAATGATCCTGTGGGGGTGGAAAAGAGTTAGACATAAGCCGGGTTTTGTTTTCTAACATCAGCCGAAGCTAACACCAGAAGGCAGTCATCTATCTGGGATGGCTGTTACCAACCACCTCTAGCGGTTTCTTATCACGGAACAGGAAAAAGACCAACCTTTGCTCCTTGCCTTGCTTCCCACCGGGGTTTACCGAGCCAGTACCTCTCGATACTGCTGGTGCGCTCTTACCGCACCTTTGCACCCTTACCCTAATCAGTTAGCAGTTCCCAGTTACCAATGATCAGGTATTTGCTGTTCCCTGTTCCCTGAAAAAGGGCGGTATTTTTCTGTGGCACTATCCTCACGATCGCTCGCACTGGGCGTTACCCAGCAAGTGTGGTCTTTCGGAAGCCCGGACTTTCCTCAAACTCCAAAGAATTTGCAACCACCTACGCTTACTCTTTCCCTTTTACAGTGTAATCATTATTCGCCATTTGAGATAGTCTCTAGGAATGTCTTTAAGCAAATATTGCCTAGGAAAATACCTACACATCACCACTATGGACGGTTTTGACCCACTTCAGACGCTTGGGACGAACTGACATCCGAGCAGTGACACTAGCCATAATAGGAATCCAGTGGAAGAGATAAATGATCCCCCACAAACTCTGACGGAGCAATAATCCCAAGGATGGGAAAGAGATATCTTTGCTAGTTCCCCTCTTAATTCCAAGGCTAGCCCCAAGGTTAGTTCCAAGGCTAGTATCACCACTAGAGTTGATAGTCTCGGTAATATTGCTATCTATGGGGGTATCTCTTAAAAGAATTTTCTGGCTACTAATGCGTCTTAGTCCAGTAAAAATACCTACAAGAGGGAGGACGATCGTCACAGCACTCAAGGGAGCTAGGAGGGGAGATTCATCTAAGATGAGAGCCATGATTAAGTCAGGAATTGCGGCTGCTGGTAATAGGTATTGGATTACCATAAAAGACAGGGAATCTATCGTTTTCCGCCATCCCATCTGGTTACTAGCAAGTAAACGCCAGTAGTCTAGGTAGCGCTGATAACCACCCTCAGCCCACCGATTCCGCTGATGCCATAGAGCCTTCATCGTAGTTACCCCCTCCTCACCAACGGCTGGAGTAAGAAGAAAACCAATATCCCACTGGTCTAGGTGCAGGCGAATAGTTAGATCCAAGTCATCGGTGATAGTTTGCTCATTCCAACCCCCACACCTTTCGAGGGCAAGACGGCGGACAAACTGCCCATTACCCCGTAGTTCTCCGGTTCCTCCTAGGGCAATTCGTTGCTGTTGAAAATAACTATCGAGAGCCATTTCACTTTTTTGCCCCCTAGTCCAGAAGTTATCAGCCCAATTGACGATATTTTTCCTAATCTGGACAGCCCCAATTTTTTCTGTCACAAACAAAGGTACTACTTGGCGGACTAGATCCGGGGCAACAGTAGCATCGGCATCAAAGACAGCGATAATATCTCCCTTGGTTTGGGCAAGAATCTGGTTTAATGCTCCCGATTTGCCGCCGGTGGCTCCGGCTTGTCTGCGGATTGTATGCAGATGGGGAAATTCTTGTTGAAGTTTGGCTAAAACTTGGGGAGTCCGATCGCTACTATCATCATCAATAATCCATACCTCTAGGCGATCGCTAGGATAATTTTGTTGACATAAGGCTCTGACTAAGCGATCGATGACCGCCTCCTCATTCTTTGCTGCCACCAAAAGAGAAACCTTCGGTAAATTTTCTAGAGAGGAATCTAAGTTAGTAGTTAGGGATTGAGTAGCGATCGGTTGAGCCATAATAATTCGCCCGGCTTGTCCCCACAGGAGAGCCGCAAACCCCACAACCACCCAAAATCCCCAAGAAACAAGATGTAGGGTGATCACAACTAGCCAAATTAAAAATAAAGCAAGAGCGGCTTTACGCCGCCTGCCTGTTTGACCAGTAAAAATATCCTTAAAGATATCCTTAGTCAAATCTTCTGCCGACTCGGATAAGTCTTCCAGTAGAGAGTTAATGTCTTCAAGTTCGTTGTAGCAAGAATCGTTTTCTTGCCAGGAATTCTCCTGCATAGGTTATTTGATTTAGCCACCAATATTTATCTATACCCATAAAGAAGCTAGGAATCAAGTAACACCAGACTGTACATCCTTCACAGACTGATAATTTACCTTGGGACTGCCGATATTCTTCCACTTTTTCTGACTCTCGATAGAGGTCGTAGAGATTGCCATTAATAGCGACACCTTCTTGGGCAAAGTGGTAACAGGGCAGGAGTAATTTATCGTCGGGAGAGATGGCGATTACAGCATCTACTGCTTTACAGCGGGGATTTTTGGTGTCATTGCCGCCAGCTTCAATTAAAGCTATTGCTGCCTTATTGTAACCGAGATTGTTAAATTTCTTGGCGGCAGTTTCAATTGCTTGGGCGATCGCACCCGTAGGATTTTTCTTAGAGTTGTAGTGGTCGTAGGCAGTGAAGGCAGGATTTAACCAGACCCGGACTCCTAATTTTTTGGCAAGATCAGCAATTTCTTCTAGGCGATCGTAGTTCTGGGCAGTCACCGTATGATTCAACACCGGATACTCTCCTAAGGACAAGGCCAGTTCTACTGATTTTACTAAAGTATCGAAAATCTTCACCCCACGGGAGTGGTCATGGGTATCTGCATCTGCACCGTCAAGGGAAAAATTAAGAAAATCAACAATTCCCTGAA
>JANMHD010000252.1:0-11803 GCA_031374985.1 Coleofasciculaceae cyanobacterium OTE_70_metabat_329
CTTTTTAGGACTACCTATGGATGCAATACCTTACAATGTTGAGCTGTTCGATACCCCACCACCGTCCCTCTGCGATGCACTGGCTAAATGGCAATCCCCTAATGGGTTTGAGAGCCTTGTGATTGCTTGGTCTGAATTGACCTGTGCGGCAAATCCGGGGAAAGTAGAGTTGCGGTGGCTAGTCGTCCATCAAGGATCTGTACTTTGTGCAGTCGGCGTTGTCCATATTGTGCGTGGTCTGGCTATTGGTGATTATGTCGGAGGGGTCTTGGAACGGTTGACTCAAGTGGGAAGACGCATGGGCTATGTCCCGTTGACGGTCGATGTGGCGTTCCTTGAAATCCCGTTTACTAATCGTGAAGGGATATTCTTTTCTCAAGAGGTTGACATTGACGAACAGGCAGTGATTCTCCAAACTGTAGTGCAAACCCTTGACCAGCAGCTACCCGTCGATGCCATTTGCGTCAAAGCAACTGCCAAGAGTCCCATCCTGTCCTGCCTGAATCCAGATATGCTGGAACTGCCCTTCATTGAGCTTAATGTTTTAGAACTTCCCGGCAGTCCGCCATCATTTGAAACCTGGTTGGCAGAGCGAAGCCAAAAGTTTCGTAGCAACGTTCGTCGCAACCGACGTATTTTTGCCCAATCCGGGGCGGTACTTGAAACGGTAATTGACCCTGCCTCTCATGCCGAAAAACTTACCGAACTCTTCGATCGCACAGCAGCTCGCGCCAAAAGCCGAGGAGAAATTCCTATGCCTATGAGTGTTGGTGTTCCCTTCTTCCAGCACTTCCATCGGTATCTAGGCGATCGAGGTTCGATCCGTTTAGCACGAGTTGGCGAAACGATCGTCGGCTTTAGTATGCTGCTTTTCGGTCACGACACGATTTTCTTCAAATTCACTGGCTTAGATTACGACATCTCTCCCCAAAATATGACTTACTTTGAGATTGATTACGACACCATTGATAGTGCTGTAGCACTTGGTTTGCGCTATGTCGATATGGGCAGCGGCACATCCCACGTGAAAGCGCCCCTTGGGTGTCAGCAAATTCCCAAAACTTACCACATTCAGTTTCGCCGCTTTCTGCGACCATTTGGTGGAATTATGTCCAACCTGCTGGGTTCTCGATTTGGGAACCTTTTTGACTAGCAGTTCAATCTGTACTCGCATTTATACGTTTGATTATGAAGCTTTTCGGTTATTCGTCTAAGCCACTGCGATTACTTTGAATTATTCCCTAACAACTACAGGGACTAGATTGGGGTTCCAAGTTTTTGAGGTGGATTCCCTTGTGATCAGGCTACAGCAAGAGAATATCCCTATTATTACAAAACCCTCAGTGTCAGAATGGGGACGAAGAGCCGTGGTAGTTGATCCTGATGGGCACCGGATAGAGTTAACGCAGCCTTAAAGCTTGGTCTTGATAACCTGCTCTACAACAATAGCTATTTCCACAATTAAAATCGCCGCCCGAAAATCAGCACATTGACACCAAACCACAAATATAGATATATTAAAAGACTGTCCACACAAAAAATAACTAAAATACTCAACTAGAGTTGCCCATACCTATCAACTCATGCCTACTATTCAACAACTCATTAGAACTGCGCGCGCTAGCGCCAAAGTAAAAACTAAGTCCCCAGCCCTCAAAGAATGTCCCCAACGGCGTGGTGTTTGTACCCGTGTGTATACCACTACTCCTAAAAAGCCCAACTCTGCCCTGAGAAAAGTGGCACGGGTACGCCTCACCTCTGGGTTTGAGGTTACTGCCTACATTCCCGGTATTGGTCATAATCTCCAAGAACACTCGGTAGTCATGATCCGGGGCGGTCGGGTGAAGGATTTACCCGGAGTCCGATACCATATTATTCGGGGTACTTTAGATACCGCAGGGGTCAAAAACCGTTCCCAAGGTCGATCGAAGTACGGCACCAAGCGCGGCAAAAAAGCCTAGCTCTAAAAGCCTTCTATATTTTCTCTAGTAACAAATACATAAACTTAACATTGCACCTATGTCCCGTCGTAGCAAAATCAAAAAACGTCCGGTTCCGGCCGATCCTGTATATAACAACCGTCTAGTCAGTATGATTGTGCGGCGAATTATGCAGCACGGCAAGAAAACCACTGCCTACAGTATTATTTATGATGCCATGAAAACTATTGAGGAGCGCACTGGTGGCGATCCTTTACCAGTATTTGAAAAAGCTGTCCGCAACGCTACTCCCTTAGTAGAAGTCAAAGCTCGGCGGGTCGGTGGAGCTACCTACCAAGTGCCGATGGAAGTACGGACCGATCGAGGGATTACCCTTGCTCTCCGGTGGTTGATTCGGTTTGCCAGAAGCAGACCGGGTAAAAGCATGGCTAGCAAACTTGCCAACGAACTTATGGATGCTGCCAATGAAACTGGTAATGCAATTCGCAAGCGTGAAGAAACTCACAAAATGGCAGATGCAAACAAAGCCTTTGCCCACTACCGTTATTAATTTTTTTGTTATTAACTTATCTATCACTTTATTTGAATTTAGATAATTATTTCTGAATTATTAGGGAGTCTTTAGGACAGATAGTCGCCAAAGATTAACTATAAAGTGTAGAATTGTAAATAAAAGCAACGCAATTTTTTAAATATCTGGGGAACCCAGAAGAAGGAGGTCATTGTGGCACGAACTATCCCCCTAGACAAAGTACGCAATATCGGCATTGCTGCCCATATTGATGCGGGGAAAACTACTACCACCGAGCGAATTTTATTCTATTCCGGTGTTGTCCATAAAATCGGTGAAGTCCATGAAGGCACTGCCGTGACGGACTGGATGGAACAGGAGCGGGAACGGGGTATTACTATTACCGCAGCAGCAATTACTACCAGTTGGAAAGATTATCAAATTAATATCATTGATACTCCCGGTCACGTGGATTTCACTATTGAAGTTGAACGTTCCATGCGGGTATTAGATGGAGTAATTGCGGTATTTTGTTCTGTTGGGGGAGTTCAGCCACAGTCAGAGACCGTTTGGCGGCAGGCTGATCGTTATAGTGTTCCCCGGATTGCTTTTATTAATAAAATGGATCGCACCGGGGCAAATTTCTATCGAGTCCAAGAACAAATGACCGATCGACTCCGGGCTAATGCGATTCCCATTCAATTGCCTATTGGTAGTGAGACTGACTTTAAGGGCATTATTGATTTGGTGGCGATGAAGGCCTTTATGTACACCAATGACCAAGGTACAGATATTGAAGAAACTGCTATTCCTGCTGACATGCAAGATTTAGTTGCAAAATATCGGCTCAAATTAGTAGAAGCTGTTGCTGATACCGATGATGTGTTGATGGAGAAGTATCTAGAAGGGGAAGAGTTGACCATAGCGGAAATTCAAGGTGGTTTACGCAAGGGAACGATCGCTGGAACGATTGTGCCGGTTTTGTGTGGTTCTGCCTTCAAGAATAAAGGTGTGCAGCTAATGCTGGATGCGGTGCTAGACTATCTACCCTCACCTACAGAAGTACCACCCATTCAAGGCTTACTTCTAGATGGGACTGAGGTTACTCGCCCCGCCGATGATAATGCTCCTTTAGCCGCTCTGGCCTTCAAGATTATGAGCGATCGCTTTGGTCGCCTCACCTTCCTTCGGGTTTATTCCGGTGTCCTCAAAAAAGGTAGCTACGTCCTCAACTCCACTAAGGATAAGAAGGAACGGGTATCTCGTCTAGTCTTGATGAAGGCAGACGATCGAATTGATGTAGACGAACTCCGTGCTGGAGACCTAGGTGCAGCCCTCGGGCTCCAAGACACCATCACTGGCGATACCATCTGTGATGAAAGTTCTCCCGTGATTCTGGAATCCTTGTTTGTTCCTGAACCAGTGATTTCTGTAGCAGTGGAACCAAAAACTAAGCAAGACATGGACAAACTCTCCAAGGCATTGCAAGCCTTGTCTGAAGAAGACCCCACTTTCCGAGTGCGGGTTGATTCAGAAACTAACCAGACTGTGATTGCAGGAATGGGGGAGCTACACCTAGAAATCTTGGTCGATCGCATGATGCGAGAATTCAAGGTAGAAGCAACAGTTGGGGCACCCCAAGTAGCTTACCGAGAAACTGTCCGCAAAGCAGTCCGGGCTGAAGGCAAGCACATCCGCCAGAGTGGTGGTAAAGGGCAGTATGGTCACGTGGTGATCGAACTGACTCCCGGCGAACCCGGAACTGGGTTTGAATTTGTTTCCAAAATTGTTGGTGGTTCTATTCCTAAGGAATATGTAGGTCCAGCAGAGCAGGGAATGAAGGAAGCTTGCGAATCAGGGATTGTAGCTGGCTATCCAGTTATCGATCTCAAGGCAACCTTGGTGGATGGGTCTTTCCACGATGTGGACTCTTCAGAAATGGCATTTAAGATTGCTGGCTCTATGGCAATCAAAGAAGCTGTATCGAAGGCTAACCCCGTCATTCTAGAGCCAATGATGAAGGTCGAAGTAGAAGTCCCAGAGGACTACATCGGCAACATTATTGGGGATCTCAACTCCCGCCGGGGACAAATTGAGGGCCAAGAAACAGACCAAGGATTGGCTAAGGTGGTAGCGAAAGTTCCCCTGGCAGAAATGTTTGGTTATGCCACAGATATTCGCTCCAAAACCCAAGGACGAGGCATTTTCTCGATGGAATTTAGCCATTATGAAGAAGTTCCTCGTAATGTGGCTGAAGCGATTATTAGCAAGAGTAAAGGCAAGGGTTAATTACTCCAGAGATTTGATAACTCATGGTTAGTAGTTAGTGCTTTAATAGTTAATGGTTAAAAACTAGCTAAAAACTATTAACAACTAGCTATTAGCCCTTGGTCATCAGCAAATAGTAAGTAAGGAAAATAAGGAAAAACTAATTCATGGCACGCGCAAAATTTGAACGGAATAAACCGCATATTAACATTGGCACGATCGGTCACGTTGACCACGGTAAGACTACCCTAACCGCTGCTATTACTATGACCTTGGCGGCGATCGGGGATTCTAAGGCTAAAAAATATGACGAAATTGATGCAGCTCCCGAAGAAAAAGCCCGGGGGATTACCATCAACACTGCCCACGTGGAATACCAAACTCCAGCCCGCCACTACGCTCATGTAGACTGCCCCGGCCACGCTGACTATGTAAAAAACATGATTACTGGTGCTGCCCAAATGGATGGCGGAATCCTAGTAGTTGCTGCAACTGACGGCCCTATGCCTCAGACTAAAGAGCATATTCTATTGGCAAAGCAAGTAGGTGTACCTAGTCTGGTAGTATTCCTAAACAAGGAAGACCTCATGGATGATCCAGAATTGCTAGAGCTAGTAGAACTAGAACTCCGGGAACTTTTGAGTGAGTATGAATTCCCCGGCGATGATATTCCGATTATTATTGGTTCTGGCGTTAAGGCTCTAGAAGCAATGACAGCAAATCCTAAGCTGATCCGGGGAGAAAATCCTTGGGTTGATAAGATTTATGCTCTGATGGATGCAGTAGATGCCTACATTCCTACTCCAGAAAGGGATATCGACAAGCCTTTCTTGATGGCAGTAGAAGATGTATTCTCCATCACTGGTCGGGGTACGGTGGCTACCGGACGGATCGAGCGTGGGAAAGTTAAGGTTGGTGATAACGTAGAACTAGTAGGGATTAGACCTACCCGCAGTACTACTGTTACTGGGATTGAAATGTTTAAGAAGAGCTTAGAAGAAGGGATGGCTGGGGATAATGCTGGAGTATTACTCCGGGGTATCCAAAAAGCTGATATTGAACGGGGGATGGTAATTGCTAAGCCCGGTTCTATTACTCCTCATATTGAATTTGAAGGTGAAGTTTATGTCTTGCAAGAAAAAGAAGGTGGTCGGAAGACTCCTTTCTTTGCTGGCTACCGCCCTCAGTTCTATGTACGGACAACCGATGTAACTGGAACCATCAAGGCTTTCACGGCTGATGATGGGGCTAATGTGGAAATGGTGATGCCCGGCGATCGGATCAAAGTAACTGTCGAGCTAATTAATGCGATCGCCATTGAACAGGGTATGCGTTTTGCAATCCGGGAAGGTGGTCGGACGATCGGAGCTGGTGTAGTTTCCAAGATTGTTAAGTAATCTAGCTTAATCTCTAAAATCTAAAGTAGGCTTTCCCAGCTAGGAGAGCCTATTTTTATTTAGAATGAACTAACAGACACTGATACAAGGATTAAGAGGTCGATCGATGGTGACTCAACCCACCAATAGCCAAGGTTACTTATCCTGATAATGATGGCAACCCCATGGCTGAGAATACCGAACATTTGAATTAATTTTCTGGATATGAATAAATTTCCTCGTGTAACTATTATTGGTGGCGGTAAGGTTGGGAGTACTCTTGCCCAGAGGGTAATTGAGAAGGATTTGGCAGATGTAGTGTTACTGGATGTAGTTGCCGGAATGCCCCAAGGAATTGCTTTAGATTTGAATCAAGCTGGGGGTTTAGAAGGAAACCAACGACAGATTAGCGGGACTAATGATTATATAGATACTGCTGGCTCAGATGTAGTCGTAATCACGGCTGGGCTGCCCCGCAAACCGGGAATGAGTCGAAATGATCTACTCAAGATAAATGGAGAAATTGTCATTCAGGCTGCTCAACAGGCGATCGCTCACTCCCCTGATGCCCTACTAATTATTGTCACAAATCCCCTCGATGTCATGACCTATCTTGCATGGCAAGCTACCAAACTCCCTCCTCAGCAAGTGATGGGGATGGCGGGGATTCTTGATTCTGCTAGATTTCAGTATTTTATTGCTCAAGAATTGGGGGTATCTATCAAGGATGTGAATGCTTTGGTATTGGGAGGCCATGGAGATTTAATGGTTCCTCTACCCCGCTACTTGACCGTGGGAGGAGTCCCCATCACAGAACTTCTAGAGCCAGGGGTGATCGATCGCCTAATAGCGAGGACTCAAAATGGGGGAGCAGAAATTGTAGAATTAATGCGGACTGGAGGAGCTTACCTAGCCCCGGCTTCTGCAATTTATACAATGGTCGTATCTATTTTGGAGAACCAAAAACGTCAAGTCCCGGTAGCAGCCTATCTCCAAGGACAGTATGGCTTAGAAGATATTTTTGTCGGGGTTCCCTGTCGGTTGGGGCAGCAGGGAGTCGAGGAAGTTTTGGAACTAGACCTGACCCCAGAGGAGTTAGGACAGTTGCAGCGATCGGCAGCCTCGGTTAGGGAAAATATTCAAATTGCCTATAATTCTATCCTTGCATCTTAAAACGAAGCTAAGATCAGCCTTGCGCCCTGAGAATAATTTCTATTGATGTAGTAAGGATTTAGGGAGGTAGTATTAGGCTACCAGAACAGATATACTGGAAATAGTAATAGGATGGTAATGTACTTATTGTCACCTAAAGTTTTTCAATCCTTTTCATCCCGTAGCCAAAATAATTATGCTTGCTCAACTCCGCCTCCAATATCCCCAAAGTTGCCTTATTAGTGAACTTCTAGAAATTAAACATGGCAAATATATTGTCAGGGCTTTAGTTCAGGTAGAAGGGGTGTCCATCGCTACGGGTCTGGGTTCTGGAGAAACAGTAGAAATAGCCGAAGACCATGCCAGAGAGAGAGCTTTAGCGATTCTAGATTTGGAAGCTAGCTTATCTACTATAGCGATCGCCCCCGTAGTCCCCGCAACACCCCTAGTAGCAGCATCTGTTACACCCCCAGATGGGGAGACTCTCCTTGTGGCTCCAGTTATGGCTACGATCGTACCCCCGATTACTACTTCATTGATCGCACCCCCAATCACATCTGTGGCAAATCCGGTAGTCCAGCCCGTGGTTACAGAAATCCCAACATCAGAAATAAAAACACCTATAAGTGTTGTTCAATTACAACCAAAAATTGAAGAAGAAATGATTCAAGAACAGGAAGCAGTTTCCCCGCAGGAGACTAGCCCCCAGCCTCCAATCCCTACTATTGAAAAAACTGAGAAAACTGAGAAAATAGTTTCTCTACACATTGTTCCTGATACCCAACCAGCAGAAACCTATCCTCAACCAGTAGTAACAGGAGTCCCTGACTTAGAATCATCGAAATTTAATGTAGAAAAGGAAGAGAAAAAAGCAAAAAATAAAACTTCACCTGTTGCTATCCCCGATATCAAAGATGTCATGGCAAAGACTGAGATTGAAATTCGCCGACTTGGTTGGACAACCCAACAGGGAAGAAATTTTCTTTTGCAGCGCTACGGTAAGCGGGCCAGAACTCTACTTTCTGATGAAGAACTTTTAGACTTTCTTAGTTACCTAGAAGAGCAACCTGTTGCAGAGTGAGGGTAGGATGAACCCATTACACTTTTAATTTAAGAGAAATAATGATCCCCCTACTTATCACTTGGTTAGTTACTACCGTTAGTTTGTTTATCATCTCCAAATTGCCCCTAGGTATTCACATCGATAGTTTTGCTAAAGCTGCTATTTCTGCGGCTGTGTTTGGTATTCTCAATGCCCTCTTACGACCAGTTATTGCTTTTTTATCTTTGCCGATTACTTTTTTGACCTTTGGGTTGTTCTCTTTAGTAATAAATGCCATTATTTTTGGCTTGGCAGCATGGCTAGTTCAGGGATTTAGTCTGCGTTGGGGTATCTGGAGTGCTTTACTGGGGGCGTTTGCCTTGAGTTTGGTCAATTCTGCAATCTTCCATTTCATCCCCAAATAATTAGACCAACCCTTACTTGTTAATTTGGACTCTCAATTGGCTATCAATTGGCTACCAAGATAATCTATGCAAACTCCGCTTTTGGTTTCCCCTTGGCTACGCTTGAGAAATCGAGAAATTTCTTACGAGGCTGCGATCGCTCTCCTCTTGGATCCAGAAGGCAATCTTAATTTAGACCTCCTAGATTCTGAAGTTAGCCATCGTTTCTTTCGCAATTTTCCCGATCGCAATCTCCTGCCTCCCATAGTTCCCTTGTTACTATGGCGGGGTTGCTACTATCTGGGTTCCCCGGTAGTAGTTGAAAAGGAGTTAATGCGGGATATGGGCGATCGGACTCTCACAGAAATTCAAGTCCTGCCCATTAGTGACAAAAGCTACACCAGTTGGTATCACACTACCAATCTCAACCCCAACCGGATTAGCTCTACTCCTCTGATCAACCCCCTTACCGGCGAACTCCAACAGGAAGACATTAGCGAAACCACCGAGCTTTATCTTTCCAAAGCCGTAGATCAAATTGGTCGGCTCAAAACTCTCCTTTCTGGAGCATTACGCAACCGTGCTAGTGATATTCACCTCGAACCCGGAGCCGAGGGTTTACGAGTCCGCTACCGCATTGATGGGGTGTTGCGAGATATCACCCGGTTGCCCTTAGAAGTGAGTCGTCGGGTAATTGTGGCATTGAAGGTAATGGCCGAACTGGATATTGCTGATAGTCGCCGTCCCCAAGATGGGCGGATTGGGGAAAAATATAACGATGGGGAATCTGCTAACTTGGTGATGGATATGCGAGTCAGCACTCTGCCCTGTGTGGGGGGAGAAAAAGCGGTGATTCGACTCCTGCCGCGGCGTAACCCTTTTACTCATATTGAAGATTTAGGCTTTACTCCGGCTACTCTTAAGGTCTATAAAACTTGGCTCCAGCAACCCCAAGGGATGATTATCCTTACGGGGCCTACGGGTTCCGGGAAGACGAGCACTCTTTATACTAGTTTGCAATTTGTCACTACCGAGAGTGTGAACGTAGTCACT
Source organism: Coleofasciculaceae cyanobacterium OTE_70_metabat_329 (assembly GCA_031374985.1). GTDB lineage: Bacteria > Cyanobacteriota > Cyanobacteriia > Cyanobacteriales > JAAUUE01 > JAAUUE01. The sequence continues at coordinate 9,747 of JANMHD010000252.1, forward strand.
GTGGAGGATCCCGTAGAGTATGTTTTAAACGGGATTACCCAAACTCAGGTGAATGAAAAAGCCGGGATGACCTTTGCAGCAGGGTTACGATCGATCCTTCGTCAAGACCCAGATATTATTATGGTGGGGGAAATCCGTGATCGAGAAACTGCCGAAACCGCAGTCCGGGCGGCTCTCACAGGACATTTAGTATTTACCACTCTCCACACTAACGATGCGGTAGGAGCAATTCCCCGGATTAAAGATATTGGCCCAGATCCGGCTTTGATTAGTGATGCCCTCTTGGGGGTTGTGGCTCAGCGCCTAGTCCGCCGAGTTTGCCCTCATTGTGCAGTTCCCCACCATCCTCAACCGGAAGAGTTGCAATTATTGGGGTTAGTTAAGGGTGAGGTAGACACGCCTAATTGGCGACGGGGCAAGGGCTGTGCTGCCTGTTTTGATTCTGGGTATCTGGGGCGGGAAGCGATCGTGGAAGTGTTGGATATTGACGATCGCATCCGGGAACTAATCTACGATGGCACCATGAGCCAGTTGAATAAATATCTACAACAAAATGATTTTCCTTCTTTCGGGATGGCGGCGAGAGAGAAAATCACCAAGGGGATTACTACTGTAGAAGAAGCTCTTCGAGTTTTGCCCCGGAGTGCTTTTTATCGCCTTGCTCGTTAATATTCTTTTGAGACGATTGTTACCATTGATTTGCTAAGAAATTATAACTTTGTAATAAAAATTTAACTCGCCTAGGTTATAAGGTTGCTATATTATTTTTAATAAATACATAACCAGCCTAAAATCATGGCGCGTTACCGAACCTTAGATGTTCCCCCTAACCTCAAGCAATCGATCGAATATATTACCGCCGATGACTTAAAAAAGCTCAATAAATTCCTGCCGAGTAACCATAAGCTAACCCGTAAGGCTGAAATAGTGGCAGAAATCCTGCGTCACTTGCAGGGAGAAAAGCTGAAAGAAACATGGAATCTTTTAGATACATTACAACAAGCAGCAGTGGCAGAAGCTATCCACAGGGCAGATACAACCTACAGTACGGGGATGTTTGTGGCAAAGTATGGGCAGGAGCCTGACTGGGGAGAAGTTTCAGCTTATGGTTGGCGGCAAGACCCCTCAATTCTCCATTTGTTTTTCTATGACAATATAATTCCCCCGGATCTGCAAAAGGATTTACTTAGCTTTGTTCCCAAACCCCAGCCAGCCGTCCTCAACCCAATGGGGGAAAATCTTCCAGAGAAGGTGGTAATGAAAGCTAGTAAATACAACTACAAGATAGGTAAAAGAGACGTAGAAGAGCGAGAAATTCCTTTGTTTGATTGTGAAATGGAGAGTAAGGCTCCCAAGGATTTCACCGCAATTTTACGCTTGATCCAAGCTGGCAAGGTAGTAGTGAGTGACAAAACCTATTTACCCAATGCGGTAACGGTGAAGACGATCGCCAAGATATTGCAGAATGGGGATTTTTATGATGATGAACAACGCAAACTTGGAGCTAAAAGACCAGACTCTGTGGAGGAAATCGGCGCAATCAAGGCTTTTGCTTGGGCATTACTAATGCAAGGAAGCAACTTTGCAGAACTTTCTGGGAAAAAATTAGTTTTGACCAAAATAGGACAAAAAGCCTTGGAAACACCACCTGCTAAGTCTATCCAAACTATTTGGAAACGGTGGTTAAAGACTACAACCTTTGATGAGATGCGGCGGATTGATGCCATCAAGGGACAGACTGGCAAGGGCGCACGGGGCATGACTGCCGTAGCTGGGAGACGAGCAGCGATCGCCTCCATTCTCAAAGTCTGTCCGGTATATCAGTGGATTACCTTTAATGAGTTTAGTCGGTATTTGTTGGCAACAGGCAATAGATTTGAAGTGACACGAGATATTGAAAATCTCTACATTGCAGAATCTGGGTACGGGGGACTGAATTATTCGGGTAGTCGTGATTGGGGTATTTTGCAAGAACGCTATATGCGTTGTTTGTTGTTTGAGTATGCAGCCGCCCTAGGAATTATTGATGTGGCTTATACTGATCCTAGTGTTATGCC